>DATGHL010000026.1 GCA_035308025.1 Candidatus Binataceae bacterium | reverse complement strand
CGCCGCCTCGTCGGCTGGCACGACCTGACCACAATCAGCGAACAACCGGAGGCAGCGTAATAGCAAGTTGATACTTCAACCGCTCAACTCGTCGCCTGGCCGATGCTTACTGCTTTTCCACCACTTGACCGACACTACCTTTGCGTTTCTCCATTCTCTCTTCTCCTTTGAGCCTCAAACGTATTGCTCCTTTCCCGTTCCCCTGGCCCCCTGCACGCTGATCTTTGAGCTCGCTGTAGCGATGTCACGGAGGTCGTCGGGAGTGAGTTTGATTGCCGCTGCTCCGATGTTCTCCTCTAGGCGCGTCAGCTTCGTGGTTCCCGGGATTGGAACAATCCACGGCTTCTGCGCCAGCAGCCAGGCGAGGGCGATCTGCGCAGGTGTCGCATTCTTTCGGGCCGCGATTTGGCTAAGCAGATCGACGATCGGCTGATTGGCTCTCCGGGCGTCGGGAGTAAAGCGCGGGAACCAGGACCGAATGTCGGAAGCCTCGAAGGTCATGGCGGCGTCGACCTTCGCCGTGAGGAAACCCTGCCCGAGAGGGCTCCAGGGCACGAAGCCGATCCCCAACTCTTCGCAAGTCGGCAGCACGTTCGCTTCCGGATCGCGCGTCCAAAGCGAGTACTCGCTCTCGACGGCGGTAACCGGCTGGACCGCGTGCGCCCTTCGAATCGTCTGCGCACCTGCCTCGGAAAGGCCGAAATGTTTGACCTTGCCTGCTGCGATCAGATCCTTCACCGCACCCGCCACATCTTCGATCGGCACGGACGGGTCAACGCGATGCTGGTAGAACAGATCGATAACATCGGTCTTGAGGCGCTTGAGCGAGGCCTCGGCAACCTGCTTGATGTGCTCCGGGCGGCTGTTAAAGCCTAGACGCTGCCGCGTTTCCGGATCGAAGTCGAAGCCGAACTTGGTGGCGATCACGACGCGATCACGGACAGGGGCGAGGGCCTCACCGACGAGACTCTTCGTTGGCGAAGGGACCGTAGGTCTCGGCCGTATCGAAAAACGTGACGCCGCGGTCGACAGCAGCCCGAATAAGGGCGACCATTTCCTGCCGGTTGGCGGGTGGACCATAGTTGCCGCTCATGCCCATGCAGCCTAGGCCGATAGCTGAGACTTCCAGATTGCTCTTGCCGAGTTTACGCTTCTGCACGGTGGTCTCCTTCGACGCGGAATTAGCGGCAGCGCGGCAGCAGCCGAATCGTCGCGGATCGCGCCGCAGGACTAACTATGGAGTCGACGATTCTTGCTTGGTAGCGGCGGTACTTGGCGCGGTAGGCAGCGTCGATCGCGTCGTTGAGCCCGGGATCAGCGTCGATGAAGATTACTTCTTTCTCGACTTCACCGGCGCTGATATTCCCGTTGTGCCGTGCCTGGGTGCCGCGAAACCAGCGGGAGGTGCGCCCGTTCACGGACCGGACGCAAAGTTCGTCGCCGACACGGACCACCCAGATCGTCACCGGCTTGCTCTGTGTGCCGTCGCGCCGGAGCGGCGCGAGCGCCAGTTCCTCCGCTGCTCCTAGCTGGTCGAGATCCTCGCGCGTCCACGTGGTCATCGGGCTTTCCTTTCTGATTTCATTCGCCGCTTAATGCGGCCTGGTACTGATCGTCGCTGACTTTCTCCATCCAGTCGACGGCCTTGCCGTTGAGCTTTTCCACGATCGCGATATGCGACATAGCGGTGGTTGCCGTCGCGCCGTGCCAATGCTTCTTGCCGGGCGGACACCAGATCACGTCGCCGGGACGGATTTCCTCTTTGGCCTCGCCCCAACACTGCGTCCAGCCGCAGCCGGTGGTAACGATCAGCGTCTGCCCGAGCGGGTGGGTATGCCATGCCGTGCGCGCCCCGGGTTCGAACGTGACCATGGCGCCAAAAACACGCGCCGGATCGGGTGGCTCGAAGAGGGGATCGATCCGCACCGAGCCGGTGAAATTTTCGGTCGGTCCCTTGCGGGAAGGCCGTGAACTGCTGCGCTTGATTTCCATCGTTGCTCCCTTGTGCGATTGATTTGGCGGCTCGCCGGGCGCCTTCGATTATCAATCTAGAGCGCGTGATAGTCCGCGACTAGATGGTAGAATTGGCATGACCTTATGAGACGGATTCATGAATGCCGCGCGAAGACTTTAACAACCTCTTTGCCTTCCTCGCGGTCGCGCGAGAGCGGAGCTTTACCAAAGCCGCCGCAAAGCTCGGGGTGTCACAATCGGCGCTGAGCCATACCATCCGGGGATTTGAGAAACGCCTGGGTCTTCGACTGCTGACTCGCACCACACGCAGCGTCTCCCCGACGGAGGCGGGCGAGCGCCTGCTTCAGACGGTGGGCCCGCGCTTCGATGAAATCGAGACCGAACTCGTGGGGTTGAGTGAACTGCGGGAAAAGCCCGCCGGGACAATTCGGATCACCGCCACCGAGCATGCTACTAATACGATCCTCTGGCCCAGGCTTGCCAAACTCCTGCCGGACTATCCGGATATAAAGGTCGAGATCATCGTCGAACAGAACCTGATCGATATCGTCACCGAGCGCTATGACGCCGGCGTGCGCAGTGGCGAGCAGGTGGCCAAAGACATGATCGCGGTGCGTATCGGCCCGGACCGGCGCATGGCGGTGGTCGGTGCGCCTTCCTACTTCGCGCGGCGGCCGCTGCCCAAAAGGCCACAGGACCTGATCGCTCATAACTGCATCAATTTACGCCTACCGACCCTCGGCGGCCTCTATGCATGGGAGTTCGAGAGAGGCCGGCGCCAACTGAAAGTGCGCGTCGAAGGCCAGCTCGTCTTTAGCGGGACGCTCCAGATGCTTAACGCGGCGCTGGCCGGATCCGGTCTGGCCTACGTGCCCGAGGACGTGGCGGAACCCTACCTCGCCAAGGGTCGTCTAAAGCGAGTGCTCGAGGATTGGTGCCCTCCGTTTTCGGGCTACCATCTTTACTACCCGAGCCGCCGCCAAACCACCCCGGCCTTTGCCTTGGTAGTCCAGGCACTCCGCTACGGGGTGAGCGGGCCGACCCCATCGAAAACGAGAACTGCAGCGGAATCTCAGCGGGGACGCTAATCGAAATGTCCAAATTCGAGGGTGGGGGCTCGAATCCCTCCGGGCGCGCCAAGGAAAGTAAATTTCAGCTGAGCCGATAGGTGGCATAAGCGGCGCGACGTGGGCGGGGCGAGAAAACTCCTTTCTCAAGTGAACGCTGCTCCGATATAATCCGTCGGACTCGTCGTGCCCGCGGAGTGGGGAAGGGCGCAGGTGGTGAGGTAGATGACTTCTGATGGGGTTGATTCCAATGGTCTCAGCTCATCGCCTCCTCACGTAATTTCTAAATCGCGTCCTGATGTGTCGTCACGAGGCCGTGCCGTTGCGCAGAGCTGAAATCGTCTGAGTCGCTGTGCCATCATCGAAAGATCTTCTCGCGAGAATCTACGACCGGATGCCGGATCAGGCGCGCGTGATGCCGTGGATTGGCGGTTTCGCGATCCTGCTTTGTATCCCGCTCCTGTTGTTCACGCAGCGCATCTACCTGCCGATCGCGCGAGGGCCGATAAGATTGCTCGCGCCGGCGCTCAACGGCTCGATGCCGCATCTGCTGGGGCGGATCGACGGCTTCAATCTGATCATGGCGCTGATGTTGGTAGTTGCCGCGGTCGCGTGCGTGTTGCGCCATCCCGGCATTGTGACCGCGGCGGGCGCCGGGCTGCTGATCCTGACGCTTGGCGTCTACCTCGAGGTCGCGGTGGGACGCACTTCCCTGCTCGCGCAGCTGGTGCGCGAGGCCGCGTGGCTGCAGGACGCCTATACTTTCGATTTTGCCTATATGCCGCGCAATGTGGCGAGCGAGCCGAGTCTGTGGGAACTCTTCCGTTTCGATACGGTGTGGGACCGCATGGTGACCGGCTGGTACTTCATGGGCTTCGGCTGGAACGTGGCTTTAGCGTTCGGCTTCGCGATCTTTGCTACGGCGGTCAAGCGGCTTGCGCGGAGGACTCGCCGGCGCGCGATAGGTCTCACGGCGCTAGCTGGACTCGCCTTGTTCGTGGTCTTCCTGTGGGGCCCCGTCCGCGGCCAACAGGCTTTGATTCGCGGTGCGTTGGCCGAGGCGCAGGGCCGTTCCGGAGCTGCGCAGCGACTTTATACGCGGGCGGGGCGGCTCGATCGCTGGCTGGGGACGGATTTACGTTTGCGCCAACGAATCGGCGGTCTCGAAGTGAGCATGGGCCACGACTCGACGCCTGATGCGCAGGTCTTCCGGGCGGAAGAGTATGTCGCGCAGAGTTCGGCGCCCGGCGCGATCGGACAGTTGCCGAAGGCGATCGCAATCTATGAAGTGCTGGCGGCCTCGGGAGATGAGGCTGCGGCAATAAGAGCGAGCGACCTCAAGGCCGCGTACGGCGTCAATCTGTTCAGCGACGGCGCCTTCGGCAGCGCGGTCGATGTCTGGGAAACTATCCTGGCGCGTGATCGCAGCATGTGGCTGGCCAAGTACTACCTCTCGCGCGCCTACTTCGTGGTGGGCCGCTATCAGGAAGCCGCATCGATGAGCCGGGACGCGCTGGCGGATTGCTCGGACCCGCGCGTCGTAGCGGATCTTTACAGCAACCTCGGCGACGCGCTAATCCGCCTGAGCGAATATGACGACGCCCATCTCGCCTACTTTGAAGCCTACAAAATCGATTACCTTGGCGATTTTCGCGGGCTCGCTTCGTTAGTGGGGCCGTAGGTGGAAGGCGTGAAGCAGCAGGCGTGATCAGGCGTTTTCGCAACTATCTGTCGAGCCGGCGTGGAGGGCTTGCCGCCGCGGTGGTGGCCGCTTACGCGGTGATGCTCGCGATTTTCGTCGGCCAGACCTTCGTCGATCCGCCGCTCCGGCAATATGCGCCGGAGTTTGGCGCGGCGTCGTGGATTCAGCTCAAGCAGCCGGGTGAAGCAGCCTATTTTCGCAAGACCCTCTACCTGCCGGGGCCGCCGGAACTGGGTTCACTCATGGTCGCCGCGACCGGCAACTTCACGCTTTACGTGAACAACGTCGATCTCGGCCAGGTCATCTACCCCGGCGCGCGAGTCAGCGGAATTTACGATCTCAAGACCCTGCTGGTTCCGGGGAAAAACGTCATCGCGATTCACGTCGCTGGTGGGACCTTCGCGACGCCGCCGCAAATCCGCGTTCGCGGGATGTACAAAGTCAAAGGCGGCGTGCGTGAAGAGTTTATCTCGGACTCGTCGTGGAAGGCCTCCGAAACCCCCGACGGTGTAATCGGCGGCTATGGTTGGACGGCGCCGGAGCTGGAGGATCGGCTGTGGGCGGATGCCGCTACTGCCGCTGGTGGCGAAGCCTTTTCGACGGTTCAGCGGCTGACGGCCGACCCGGCGCTGTTCGCTCATCCGCCGGACGGTGAATGGATTCAGGCGCCGTCGTTCGCCGCGGGGCGCACCTCGTTTGTCTACGACTTGACGCTCAAGTGGGCAGTCAGGCAGGTCTGGATTCAGGTCGCGGCCACTGGCGGCTACGACCTGTTTGTCAATAATCGGTTGGGCGCGATGGTCGCCGATAATGATTGGGCGGCAGTCTTCGGGCCGCGGGCGCCGATACCGATGAACGGCCAGTTGACCCGTGAAAGCGCCACGATGCCGCGTATGATCGGACCATGGACCGCAGGCGTCAGTACCCAAGATTTGAACGTCGTGGTGCCGCAGATTCCGCCGTCGAAGCCGCCCCAGGAAGCGCCGCCGTCGGCGCCGGCAGCGTCGATTTTGCAGCCGAATCCGCAAGTGCCGAACAGCGTTCCGATCGCGCCGCTCCCTCCACATCTGATCACGGCAGGCGCCGCGAACTCGATCGTGACGGGTTTCAGTTTTGCGAGCCCGGCGCCGACGCCCACTCCAGCGCCGCCGCCGCGAACGGCGAGGCCGGCGCACGGCTTAGGAACTAAGGGCGCCGCCGAAAACGGCCCGGTGGGGACGCCGACGCCCGCGGTTGCCATCTCCTCGCGCCCGGTCTCTGTAACCGGAGATACGCAAGCGGAAGATGAGGCGGTCGCGCCACCCGAACTCGCGGGGATCGCCGCCCCTAACGCGCCGCTCGCGCCCCAGCCCTATCCGCTGTTTTCGACCATCGGCGTGCTCCCCGCGTCGCCCGCGATGATCGCCTATAACCTAAGCAATCTGTTTCACGCGGGCGTCAACCGGATAACGATTCGCGTGCACTCCAGCACCGGCTCGCCGGCGATCCTGGTTGATGGTCTGGTCGACCTTGGGAGTGAAAAGCAGTATTTCGGCTCGCACGCAGACTGGTTGACCCTGGGTTCTGCATCGGCGGCAATCGCATCAAAGGACAGTTCGGTATGGCAGCACGCGGTCGTGCTGGGCCAAAGCGGGAGCGCCCCCGCCGGATTGATCCCGCAGGTGGTTGCGTTTTCCCATCTGCTGCCGGGCGACGACGCGCGCCTGCTGTGGCGCTGGACGGTTGCGGTCACGCTCACGCTCGCAGTGGTGTTTTTGTTGTGGGGCCTCGCGGCGCCGCTATTCGCGTCGAATGAGAACGGATCGCAAGACGATCGCGTCGAGGAGCTGTGGAGCGCCGACGCGCTGACTCATCTGCCGATGCTGATCCTTATCGCGGGCGTTTGGCTCAGCAGTTACGACGTGCGCTTGCCCTACGAGTGGTGCTTCCGCCCGGTTGTGATTTTCGCGCTGGCGGGGCTCCTGCTTCTGAGCAAGCTGCTGCTGCTTGGCCGTTCAGCGCCGGAGCTCGCGTCGCGCGACAACTGGCCGCGCCGCGTTGCGCGATGGGGTTGGCAAGCGCCCGCGCTGGTCGTGCTGATGATCGCCGGTCTGATCGTGCGCGCATCGGGGTTAGCCGAGCCGTCGTTGAGTCACGACGAGGTTTCGGTCATTCGGATGGTGGAAGGCGTTTTGAAGATAGGCTTTCCTTACATCACGACCGGCAGTTTCGTCAGGTACGCGGCGACTTATGAATTGCTGCCGTATCCGATCGCGCTCTTCAAGCTGTTCTTCGGGAACTCGGCGGTGGCGTTGCGGATGCCCGCGCTGATTTTCGGCACGCTTACGGTCGGGCTAATCGGTTGGGCAGGCCGCCGCATGATGGACTGGCGGGTCGGGCTCACCGCGGCGGCGATCTATGCCTTCCTGCCCGCGCCGATCCTGCATTCGCAGGATCTGTTCTATCCGGCGCAGGAGAGCTTTTTTGCGCTGCTGGCGATTTGGCTCTTTTACGAGGCGATCCGCGGCCCCAGAATCAATCGCCGTTACATGACCTACGCGACGGCCGCGTTTATTCTCACCTACCTCTCATGGGAGGGCAGCGGCTTTTTTCTGCCGGCGCTGGTGGTTGCGCTGCTCGCCTGCAAATGGGGTGAGTGGGACTGGCTCGCCGACGGTCATCTGTGGGCCTGCCTGACAGTCGTCAGCGCGGTGGTGCTGATCGAGCTGAGCTGGAAGCTGATAGTGGTCATTCCCGATTACCTCGGGGTCGGCAAAGACTTGAACGATTTGGCCAGCCCCAGCCTGGTTTTTCTCAATCGCCTGGTTTTCGATCCATGGTTCTATATCAAGTCGTTCTTTTTTATCGACAATCAGTGGCTGCTTTCGATCCTCGCGATCCTAGGTTTCGTCTTTCTGCGGCGCAACAAGGCGATCCTGTATCTGACGGTTCTTTTGTTGAGCTTTGAAGTTTTCTATACTTGTTTGTTGGGCTTATATCATCCTAAATATGCATACAATTGGACGACTGTATTGGTGCTCGCGGCCGTTGGAAGCCTGTTCCAATTCTACGACGAAATCCGTCAGATAGATTTCACGAGCCGCAAAGTCCGCTTTGTGCGCGGCTTCGCCCTGGCCGGCGGTATCGCCGTCCTGATTGTCTTCTCCAATCCCTATCTGGTGAAGCTCTATCGTCTGGCGGCGATACCGGACGCGCCGCCATTCGACAGCCGGCTGGGGATTAGCTTCAGCCCGAATTATCAGGCGGAAGATAGCTATATCGCCAAACACCTTGAAGCCGGCGACGGCGTAATGACGCCAGCGCCGCACGTCTTCGCCTTCGACACCGGGATTATCCCGGATTACACCATGAACACGATGCTGTCGTACCGTTATTACTACGACGGCGGGCAGCCCGCGGCCGGCTTTATCGACCGCTCGATCGGGGTCCCGCTGATTCTGGATTTGCACGAGTTGGAACGCGCGCGCGCCAAATACAAGCGGCTGTGGATCGTTGAGCGCAACATCCGAATCGACGCCGAGACGCCCGATATCACCAACTACCTGCTGACTTACGGACGCGTAGTTTATGAATCCGATTTGCAGAGCGTCGTACTGATCAATGGAATCGGCGCCGGGGTGCGGGCGGATAGCGGCGTCGGCCCGGCGGCAGCGTCACGCGACTAACGTCGCGCGCGTCAGACCGTAAAGACGACTGCGAATTTCCGAAAGAGTCAGCGAGATGAGTAACCGACAGATGATTTTCACGGTTGAACGCAAAACGTGCTGGAGTTGGCGGATCCTGCTGGCGGTGTTGCCGTTGTTGGCATTGATGCTGGCGCAGGTTGGCGATGGCGCCGCCGCGGAAGTGTCCGGGGTTTACGCGGTGCAGGACCCGGGCCATCCGTTCCCCGACGATATTATGAACAATCCCAACGTCGATGGGCTCGCGCTGCGCTACCCGTGGTTCGCGCTCGAGCGCTCAGAGGGGGTGTACAATTGGGGCTTTATCGATCAGGAGATCGCGCGTGATATGGCGCATGGGAAAAAGATCTCGATTACAATCTCGCCCGGGCGCTTCACGCCGCCGTGGGTGATCAATCAGGGCGTCCGGCTCTACAGCTTTTCCTGGCGTCTGCGCGGGCAGGGACCCTGCCGCAATATCCAGATTCCGGTACCGTGGGATCCGATCCTGATGAACAAGTGGGAGACTTTCGTGCGGGCCTTCGGGGCGCGCTACTACAGCAATCCGGCAATCGTCTCGATCAAGATTCAAGGCGTGCAGGCCAATACGCCCGAGTTGATTTTGCCGCATAGCGGGCCCTGGGGCGGATGCCCTTACAGCGATCGCAACGCCAACTGGCAGCAGGTCGGTTACACGCGAACGCGGGTGCTGCAGACCTGGCAGGCTTATGCCGAGACTTATGCCCAAGCCTTCCCAAACAAGGGGCTGGTGCAGGAGGTTATTCCTGATGGCCTGCCGCCAATCGATGATCAGGGGCGGCTGACCAGCGGCCGCTTCGACGAGGTCGCGGTGCCGCAGCTAATTGCGCTCGGGATGCGAGAGTTTGGTGCGCGGTTTGTGATCCAGAATGACGGCATCTCGGCGCGGTGGAACTGGGATCTGCTCGCGCAATACGGTAATCGGGCGACGGTCGGATACCAGATGCTTTGGTTCGTCACGGGCGATCCGCAGTGCCGGATGAACGGGGGTTCCTCGCCGTGCGACGCGGTTGCCGTGCAGCGGGCGGCGCTCGAACGGGCGATCGGAGCGGGCGCGAGCTACGTCGAGCTCTATCCGCCGGATTTGGAGAATCCGGCGATGCAAGGAGTAATCGCCGACGCTCATCGCCGCTTGACTTCGCGCAACCCAGTTTTGAGCAACGCCTCGCCGTGGGTTATCGCGGGCGGAGATAGGCTGAACTAGCGATCATTTTGTCTGGTCTTTCGCCAGAGTCGATGTTACGCTTAACTTTCTATCGTTTCAGCACGGATTCTCGTCAAAACCGACGAATCAGAGAGACGGCATCGCGCTACGGTGAATAAATTTCGCTTTATCTGGTTTTTCCTGAACATTGGGTTCCTTCTAAGCGCTTTGATGCTGCTCGGTGGGCGGCCGGCGTTTGCGGGCAGCAGCCTGACCTGCGATCCGACGTCGCTGCAGACGGTGGCGACCAAGCAGGGCCGGTTACTGGGCAAGGCCGTGGAGATCTTTGCGGCCAGCCCGAGTTCGCTCGGCAGCTTACCTTACTGTCAAATCACGGCAATCATCGTGACCGACTCGAAATTGAATGACAAAATCTTCGTCGCGATCGACCTGCCTGATCTTCTGTTCTGGAACTCCCGCTTCCTGTTCACCGGCAATGGCGGATTTGCCGGCCGCGCGACGCCGGATACGATCCATCTGCAAGAGGGCTATGCGGTGGCGGCAACGGATACCGGCCATGAGGGCGCCGATGGTACGGTCGCGACCTGGGCATTGAACAACCCGCCGGCGATCAAGGATTTTCAATATCTCGCGCTGCATGAATCGACGCAGCTCGCGGAGGCGATGACCACCGCCTACTACGACACCAAGCGCAATAGCTACTTCACTTACTTTGACAGTTGCTCGACCGGCGGCCGTCAGGCGCTGGTGGAGGCGCAGAAGTTTCCGGACGACTATCAAGGAATTGTGGCTGGGGCGCCGGCGGCGGGGCAATTTTATCTGGCCTACAACTGGAACTCGCAGGCGACTTTGGTCTCGAGCGACGCCTATCTGAACGTCGATCAAATAAACCTGTTAAGCGCCGCGGTGCTGAGCGAATGTGACGGACTTGACGGCGTGGTTGACGGGCTGATTCAGGATCCCACGGCGTGCAATTTCAATCCGTCGACGTTGCTATGCGCCCCTGGGCAAACCGCCGGCTGTCTGACGCAGGGGCAGATCAACACCGTCAATGCCATCTGGCAGGGCGTGGTCGACACCAAGGGCAAGCAGGTCTATCCGGGCTTTACAGAGAGCGATCCGGCTTCAAGCGCCTCGCTCGACATCGCGTGGCAGCAGTATCTCGCGGCCTGTCCGCATTCCAACAACTGCGCGCTGCCGGATTTTACCGCGGCTGAGCCGTGGCCGGCGCCGACTTTCGTTCCGCCGCCGGTGTGGTGGGACCGGCAAGATTCCTTCATGAAGTATTTTGTCTATTCAGATGCGAGCTACAATTCGCGGGCCTTCAGCTTTTCCGATCAGGCGAGCATCAATAAGGTCTCAAAGGAAACGAGCAAGTGGGGCGCCGATGCGATGAAGGCGAACCTCAAGCCGTTCGTGCACAAGGGCCACAAGCTGCTCATGTACCATGGCTGGAGCGATCCCTCGTTCTCCCCGCTCGTGAGCGTAAATTATTACAACAGTGTGCAGGCGATTCTCGGGCCGACGGGTCGCGACAGCGTCCGGCTGTTCATGGCGCCGGGGATGCATCATTGCCAGGGCAAGGGTCCCGGGCCGAATACTTTTGACGAGCTGACGCCGGTTACCACATGGGTCGAGCAGGACGTCGCCCCCGATGGCATAATCGCCAGCCACAACACCGCCGATGATCCGGCGCAACCGGTGGATCGGACGATGCCGCTGTGCGCCTATCCGGAGCGCGCAGTCTACGATGGGGTTGATCCGGTGAACGACTCCTCTTCATGGTCGTGTCAGTCGGTCGGGGCCTCGAGGAATTAAGCCAAAAATCTCGATCTGAAAGCTGAAGTCTAGCTGCTCCCGGGGGAGGGTCGGGAGGGAGGAGCTACTATGCGCTGTTACGTAACGGCCATCCTGTTGCTAGGGGCCAGCATTACCCTGAGGGTGACGCAGCTTTATGCGCTGAGCTGCGACGCCGGGTCGATTCAAGCGATCGCGCCAGGCAGCTCAACGGTTACCTCGGCGCTCGAGACGACGACGGGAACGATCCCGTATTGCAAGATCGACGCCTCGATCACGACCGACGCGGCGCTCGGCGACGTGATTCACTATGAGGTCGATCTGCCGGACGCGAGTTCCTGGAATTCGCGGCTGTTCTTTTTTGGCAATGGCGGCTTCGGCGGGTCGATTGTACTGTCGCCCGGCGCTTTGCAGGCGGGCAGCGCCGTAGCCGCTACCGATACGGGACACACTGCGGCCAACGACGACGCCAGCTGGGCACTCAACAATGTGCCGGCCGTGCTGGACTACGAGTATAAGGCCCTCCACGAGACCGTGGCGGCCAGCGAGCAGATTCTGAGCGGCTATTATGGCGCGCCGGTCTATCATTCCTATTTCTCAGCCTGTTCCGACGGCGGGCGGCAGGGACTGGTCGAGGCGCAGAAGTATCCCAACGATTTCGATGGCGTCGTTGTGGGAGACGCCGGGATCGGCCAGGCCTATCTCGGGTTCAACTGGAACGCGCAGGCAATTTTGGCGGGTTCCAGCAGCTTCATCGATGGTAACGCGATCGGGTTGATCAACTCGGCAGTGCTGGCGCAATGCGATGGGGTTGACGGGGTGGTGGATGGCCTCATCCAAAATCCGGTTGCGTGCAATTTCAATCCTGAGACCCTGCTGTGCGCGCCGGGACAGGCCACGGGCTGTCTGAGTGCGGGGCAAATCGTGGCGTTGAACAAGATCTATCAGGGCGCAGTCGATACCAACGGGGTCTCGCTCTACCCGGGGCTGAGCGTCAGCGATCCGGCGCAGAGCGCATCGCTGGACGCCGGCTGGGCCACATATATGGTCGGATGCCGGGCCAGCGGCGTGTGCCAGGAACCCAATTTTACGGCGGCGGAGCCCTGGGCGAGCTTGGCGCGCACGCCGTCTCAGTGGGGCGCGCAAGACGAATTTTTCAAAGATTTCATCTTCAACAACCCTAATTACGATACGCGCACGCTAAAATTTACGAACCAGACGTTGCTCAATCAGATTGGCGCTCTGACGGCGAGTCTGGGCGGCGAAGGGATGAACGCGAATTTGACCTCCTTCGCCCACGTGGGTCACAAACTGATCATGTATCATGGGTGGAGCGATCCGGCCTTTTCTCCTTACGTCAGTGTTAATTATTACAACGGAGTGAGTGCGATCCTCGGGAGCAGCACGACCAACAGCGCCAGATTGTTCATGGTTCCGGGGATGCATCATTGCCAGGGGCTAGGACCCGGGCCGAACAGCTTTGACGTGATCACGGCGATTACGAACTGGGTTGAGCAGGGGATCGCACCGGATGGGATCATCGCCAGCCATCACATGAACGACGACTCGACCCAGCCGGTGGATCGGACGATGCCGCTGTGCGCCTATCCGGAGATGGCGGTATATAACGGAGTCGGTCCGGTGGACACGGCGGCGTCGTGGTCCTGCGGCACGAGCGGGGCATCGAGCGCGTCGTAGAGTCGGTAAACGCGGATAGGAAGATCGTTTCGTATCGAGCAGACGAATGTTAAGATAGGTCAAAGCAAGAAAATTTAAGCTTAGACGTGAAAATAAGCAGATCTTTTTGGTGAGATGTCATCCGAGTGGAGGAAACTCATGCGTCGTAACTTTGCTATCGGTTTGCTGCTTACAGTGGGCCTCGCGCTTCGAGCAGTATCAGCGCAGGCGGTTGATTGCAGCCCGGCGTCAATCCAGGCGATCGCGCCGACCACCACTACGATCGATACCGCGACCGAGATCACGACGGGAACGGTGCCGTACTGCGCGATTACGGCGCATATCGTGACGAACGCCTCCTTGAATGACATCATTCACTACGATCTGGACCTGCCCGACGCAGGCTTTTGGAACGCACGCCTGCTGTTCAGCGGCAATGGCGAGTTTGGCGGCACCATCGGCGACGTCTCGAAGAATATTCCGATGGGCTACGCGGAAGCGGCGACTGACACCGGGCATACCTCGACCGCCCCGACGGAGTCGGCCTGGGCGCTGAACAACATTCCAGCGATTCAGGATTTCGAGTATCGATCGGTGCATGAGTCAGCGTCGGCATCGGAGCAGATTCTGAGCAACTATTATGGAAACGTGCCTTATTTTTCTTACTTCCAGGGGTGCTCAACGGCGGGACGGCAGGGTTTGGTTGAGGCAGAGAATTATCCGAATGATTTCGATGGGATCGTGGCGGGCGACCCTTCGATCGGACAGCCGTATCTGGGATTTAACTGGACCCAACAGGCGATTCTTGCGGGCTCAACGGCCTTTTTCGACACTAAAGCCATCGATACGCTCAATAGCGCGGTGCTCTCGCAATGCGACGGGGTCGATGGAGTGGTTGATGGCTTAAT
This sequence comes from Candidatus Binataceae bacterium, assembly GCA_035308025.1. Classification (NCBI taxonomy): domain Bacteria; phylum Candidatus Binatota; class Binatia (SeqCode); order Binatales (SeqCode); family Binataceae (SeqCode); species Binataceae bacterium (SeqCode). The sequence goes on along the minus strand of DATGHL010000026.1, from coordinate 158,450 downwards.
CCAGGATCCGACCAAGTGTGCATTCAATCCGGCGAGCATCCAGTGTGCGTCGGGCCAGACCAAAGGATGTTTGGGCGCCGGGCAGGTGGCGGCACTCAACAAGATCTACCAGGGGCCAGTGGACACGAAGGGGAACTTGCTTTATCCCGGCCTGACGGTCAGCGATCCGGAGTCGAGCGCACCGCTTGATGCGGGTTGGGAAACTTACATAATCGGCTGCAACACGCAGACGTGCATGGTGCCGAATTTCACGGCGGCGGAGCCCTATAGCTCGTTCAAGAAGCCTCCGGTCGAATGGTCGTCGCAGGATGGATTTTTCAAGGACTTCATCTTCAACAGTGCGAGCTATGACACTCGAACCATCAGCTACAAGCAGCAGCATGAACTGACGAAGATCAGCAACACGACGGCGCAGCAGGGCGGAGAAGGGCAGAATCCGAATATCGCCAAGTTCGCGAGTCTGGGCCACAAGCTGCTTATGTACCATGGCTGGAGTGACCCGGCTTTCTCACCGTTAGTGAGCGTGAATTACTTCAACAGCGTGGAGGGTGTTCTTGGAGCAGGCAGCGCGACGACTAACACGTTGCGGCTATTCATGGTGCCGGACATGCATCATTGCCAATCATCCGGGCCCGGACCCAACGACTTCGACGCTCTGGGGGCTATGGAAACCTGGGTTGAGCAGGGAACCGTCCCGGACGGCATCATCGCGAGTCATCATAAGATGGACGATTTCACCATGCCGGTCGATCGCACGATGCCTCTGTGCGCCTATCCGGAGCAGGCGGTCTACAACGGGGTGGGTGGGCTGAACGCCGCGACGTCATGGTCATGCCCGTCGAGCAGTTGAGCCGGGTGGTTTGTTGTACGCTCTCTTGGACAGTATCGTGTAACAACTTTGCACCAAGTTCGTACTATGGGCGGTGAGGTGAGGTTCAATATGAAAATAAACCCTCATGCACGTCGTTTTACTGTTGTTTTAGCGTTAATCATCAGTATTTTGCTGAATCGGTCGCAGGTATTCGCAGTTAACTGTGATTCCGCCTCGATTCAGGCGATCGCACCCAAAAATACGACGATAAGTTCCGCTACGACTACCGGCACGCCGTCGTACTGTGACGTCATGGCGTCGATCACCACCGACAAGGCCAAGGGCAACGTTGTGAACTTCGAGATCGGGCTGCCGCAGGCGAGTAGCTGGAATTCGCGTTTTTTGTTCACGGGCAACGCCGGCTTTGGCGGCAGTATCGCGCTCGACGTGAGCGATCTTCAGACCGGTGGCTATGCCACTGCCGCGACTGATACCGGGCACACGGCCCTTTCAAACGACGCGAGCTGGGCGCTGAACAACGTGCAGGGGGTTAAGGATTTCGAATATCGGGCCGTGCATGACGCGACCGTGGCGTCGGAAGCGATCGTCGGCGATTATTATAGCGGGGCGAGCTTTCACTCGTACTTCAATGGTTGCTCGACCGGCGGGCGTCAGGGTTTGGTCGAGGCGCAGAAATATCCGAAGGACTTTGACGGAATTATTGCGGGCGATCCGGCGATCGGGGATCCGTTCATCAACTTCAATGCGAGCGCTCAGCAGATTTTGCAGACCGCGGGCAATTTCATCGATTCGGGTGCGACCAAGTTACTCGACGAGGCGGTACTGAGCGAGTGCGACGATAAGGACGGGGTGGTCGATGGTCTGATCCAGGATCCCAGCGTATGCAATTTCGATCCGGCGACCCTGCAATGCGCTCCTGGGCAGACCAGCGGCTGTCTTAGTTCCGGGCAGGTCGCGTCATTCAAGGCGATCTTTGCGGGCGCGGTCGATACCCATGGCAAGCCGCTCTACGTCGGTTACAGCGTCAGCGACGTGATCGAGAGTTCGCCCGCAGATTCGGCCTGGGGTAATTGGCTAACCGGCTGCCCGGTGACACAGCCGATTTGCCTGGATCCGCTATTCGGCCCGAGCGCGGCGGAGCCTTGGACTGGGGAGACACCGCCGCTGAATTCACCTGGGCAGTGGGGTTTTCAAGAGCAGGTTTTGCGTAATTTCGTCTTCAATAATCCGAATTACGATACCCGAACATTCGATTTCACCAGTCAAAAGCTAATCAACCAGGTAACCAATGCGAATAAGCGTTGGGACGGTGACGGCATGAAGGCGAATCTCAAGTCCTTCACCAAGCTGGGTCACAAGCTTCTGATGTATCACGGCTGGAGCGATCCCGCCCTCTCTCCGTACATCAGCGTACAATACTACAACAGCGTGCAGGCAGTACTGGGCAGTAGTACTACCGCCGACGTAAGGTTGTTCATGGTGCCGGGAATGCATCATTGCCAAGGTCTCGGACCCGGACCGAATAATTTCGATCCGCTGACGCCGGTTACGCAATGGGTTGAAGGCGGAACCTTACCCAACAGCATTATTGCCAGCCACCACATCAATGACGATCCGACGAAGCCCGTGGATCGGACAATGCCGCTGTGCGTCTATCCGACCCTGGCGCAGTACAACAATATCGGTCCCCTCAACGACTCCAGTTCATGGTCGTGTCCCTAAAACAGCGTAGCAGTAAGCTCCGCATTACGAGCGCACAAGTAAAGATGTTGTAACCGCCCTTTGAGTGCTTCGTACTAGAGCGCTGTAAGGGTGAATGCGGGGGGTGGGGGACCTCAAAGACCTCGTCAGACTATCGGCTCAACGTTGTGATCGGCGATCTTTCGCGGGGTCGAGTGTAGGTATTAGCGCCGGTCTGCGATCTCGATTTGAAATACTAACTGCACCGAAATAGCGACGACGAGACTGAATAGATCGCGCGGTAGTCCCGCCGATAACAGCTCCTCCCATCTCGGCCGCATTTCGCTCTTGCGGCGAGGTAAGCATCCGGTCGGCTCGAAAAGCCACGCGCCGACATTTCAATCTGACAAAAGGGAGGATCCCGAGTATGAAGCGCTATGCGATACGACTATCCGCGGTGGTAGCGGTGGTAGCCTCGAGTGGATCGATAGTGACGGCGCAAAGCTGGCCGCTCAAGGGCATCTACGGCTATGGCTCGACATATACACAATGGTCGAAGAAAGCGGGCACGCAGCTCTTCGCCAACACTCAGGTTCTCAATAACAGCAACGTCGATGGAATTGCCGTCAAAGTCGGCTGGAGCTTTATCGAAAGCGTAAACGGAGTCTATTCGTGGGCCGAACTGGATAGCGTAATCGCGCAAGTGGCGGCGGTGAGCAAGACGGTCACCTTAAACGTAGTACCAGGTTATCAGACGCCGAGCTGGCTGTTTAGCGAGGGCGCCCAAGGTTTCAACTTTGTCTGGGACGAGCCATGGGGGCCAAAGCTTTGCAGCATTGTGACTATACCCTTGCCGTGGGACCCGGTGTTCTTAGCGAAATGGAATGCATTCATTCAGGCGATGGGAGCGCGTTATAACTCGAACCCGACAGTAGTTGGCGTCAAAATCTCAGGAGTGAATTCGAAAGACGAAGAGACGATGTTACCGTATGGGGTCAACGAGAGTATATCGAGCGGCAAAACCAAATGTACAGGTTACGATGATGTTACCGACTGGCAAGCGATTGGCTATACAAGGCTGCAAGTAGAGTCGGCGTGGCGGCAGATCGCGGCGAACTACGCGGTGTCGTTTCCGAGCAAGGCTTTGGTTGCAACGATGGACGTCGGCGGTTTTCCGCCGATTGACGATAACGGAACGATCTTCGTTGGTCTGCAGCCGGCAGTCGGCCAAGACCAGCAAGCCACGCTCGACATTATCGCGATGGGGGTGACGGACTATGGCCAACGGTTTGGGCTTCAATTCGACGGATTGATTAGTTGGGGTTCGGGCTGGTCAACTGAGAATAGCTACGCTGGGCAGATCATTACCGGCTATCAAACTGCGTCGGCCATGGGATCGAAGCTGCCGTCCGCGTTAACTATAGCGACCGGGGCAAAGACCGACTACCTCGAGTTATATTCGAGTGATCTGACCAGTTCCTCTCTCCAGAGCGCGATCGCGACAGCGCGCGGCCAGTTGCAATAGGAATCGAAGGGTTACTCTAATGAGAATCAGGACAAAGGCGTCGGCGACGCTTGGAGTGGTTGCTATGCTTGTCTTGAGCGGTATGAGTAGCGGCGGGGCGGTCGGTTCGACGCAACGGCGGCGGACCGCGAGATGGCCGGTCAGTGGGATTTTTGCCGCCAACGCGATTTATGGCAAGTATGTGAAAGGCCAAGGTGAACAGCAATTCATAAATTCCGCAATTCTCACGAATAGTAATGTCGATGGGATCGCGCTTCACGTAGCATGGAGCGCAACCGAGACGAGCGACGGAGTCTATGTGTGGAATGCACTCGACAGCCTGACAAGTCAGGCGGCCAGCGCAGGCAAGACGGTGACTCTGGACGTAATCCCGGGCTGGGAAACGCCGGCGTGGATCTACACCGAAGGCGCGCAGAGGTTCAACTTCATCTGGGCGGATAGCGGCTGGGGCCCGACGTTTTGTAGTGTTGCGACGATTCCGGCGCCATGGGATGCCGTCTATCTGGCGAAGTGGAGCGCTTTCGTGAAGGCTATGGGCGCGCGCTATGACTCGAATCCGACCGTGGTTGGAGTGAAGTTGCTCGGAGTGAACTCGGACGACGAAGAGACGCGACTTCCGTACAGTGTCAACGCCAGGATTTCGAACGGCAAGACCAGTTGCGTCAGTTATGACGATGTGACTGACTGGCAGGCGATTGGCTATACCCGGTTGGTAGTCGAATCGGCGTGGGAGCAGATTGCCGCAGTGTATCAAGTCGCATTTCCCGATAAGGCGTTGATCGCGGTGCTTAATGTGGGTGGATTCCCGCCGATCGACGATTACGGCAACATCTTCGTGGGTTCGTACGGGCAGGATTCGCAGGTCTCGACCGACGTGATCGCTGCGGCCGTAGCGGATTATGGCGTCCAGTTCGCATTGCAGAACGATGGGCTTTTGAGCTACGGCGCACCGTGGGCGACGGAAGTGAGTTACGCAAATCAAATCACGACTGGCTATCAGACCGTAGCGGCGCTAGGCGCGCGACTGCCGGCGGCGTTGAATTCCGCGACCGGCGTGGGCGCGGAATATCTTGAGCTATACACGAGTGATCTGACTGACGCGTCGTTGCAGAGCGCGATCGCCGCGGCGCGCAGCGCGCTGCAATAGTAACTTTGGGTTTCGGCGGGAGCAGTAGCAACGGCCTACTCCTCAGTCATAAGGTGACGGCTTAGAAGTCGAAGATGCGGCGCATGGTCTGAAAGGTTCTGCTTTGGCGCTCGATTACGCTGGCCGGAGAATTGTGCGCCGCGGAGGTATGCGCGAGGTTTTCTTGCTCGCGCGCCGCGGCGATGCGCGCGATGCCCTGAGCAATCTCCGGATTCGCACGGAACAGGTGGGTGAGGCCGGTGCGTTCGATTTCGAGCACCTCGACGTCGGTCGCGGCGCGGATCGTCGCGTTGCGCGGCTCACCCTTGAGCAAGGCCATCTCGCCGAAAAAGTTTCTTTCGGAACTATGTTCAATGAAGCCGACCACGATGGGCCCGCGGCCGTTAGAACCCTCGTCGACGGCCTCGGCCGTGCCGCGGCGGAGAATAAAGAAGCGATCGCCGACTTCGCCCTGGCGAATCAGGACTTCGCCGCGTCCGTAGTCAGCAACTTTGATCGACGGCAGGATGATGCGCAGATCGGCGTCGGAGAGCTCCTTGAGCAGATCGACGCGGCGTAGTTCTTCCATCAGGCGGGGTTCGGCGACACTATCGAAACTGGGATGCGAAGGCGCGACGGGATGAGTTGGTGGGGCGAGACGGTGACGGCGCAAGACATACCACAGACTGCGAATGATGCGGGCGCGAACGATCTCCTGCCGACCATAGTCGGTCAACCAGTAGCGGATGCGGTAGCGAACGGCTCCATCGGTGTATTCGCAGGGGCCGACTTCGGGGGGCGGATCCTTCACGACATCGGGCACGTCGGCGAGCAGCGCCCGCACCGCAGTCTCGATCGCGCCGGGCGCTTCGGCAAAACCGAGATCGAGAAAAATCTCGTCGGCGACCGGGCGTACCACCGAGTAATTAATGAACAAATCCTTGGCCAGGGCGTTGCTCGGAATTGTCACGCTCTCGCGCGTGCGGGTCAGGATGCGCGTCGCCTGCCATCCGGTTTCCTGGACCTGGCCGACGTGATCGCCGATGCGCACCCAATCGCCGGGCCGGAATGGCCGTTGGCTCTGGATCAGGAGGCCGCTGAACAAATCGCGATGCTGCAGCCAGGCGCCCACGAGCGTGAACAGCGCCGGCAGCGCGACGAGTTGCCGAATATCAAAGTTCAGGATCATCCGCGAGACGATCAGCAGCGTTGCGGCATACGACAGCGTCAGGATGAATTCGGTTGCGATGGTGGAGACGTGCATGTGCCGGCGGCGCATCCAGATCTCGACGCTTTCGAGAATCAGGCGAATGACACCGCAGCAGATTAGCGTGATCGCGGCGACCCGCAGGTAAGGTGACCAGGTGGTAGTTTGGGCGCCGTGTGGCGTCAGCAAGTTGAGCATCAGGCCGACCGCCAGCATGATAAAACCCGACGGCGTGAACACGCGGGTGCGACGCCGGAAGGCCACGGCGGAGAGCGCGGCGGCAAGCGCCAGCAGGCCCTCGAGGGCGGGCTCGATGATCTGGCTCAAAGATGCGTGCATAAGCCGTTCAATTTTCGCTCAAGGTCAGCCATGCTTTGCCTGGTATTATAGACTCACCTGGCGCAGGGAAGAACCATGAAAGTGCGGAGCGGACAAGTAATCGTAGTCGGCGAAGGGAAAAGGATAGCGAGTGCTTATAATTTTGGTCGAATTGATCGCGCTGGCGGCCGGCGCAGGCTTCGTCGGCGCGATCTCGGGTCTGGGCGGCGGAGTCTTCATTGTGCCGGCGCTGGTGATGGTCGCCAAAATGCCAATGCGGGTCGCGATCGGCGCCAGCCTCATCTCAGTGGTGGCGACGAGCGCCGGCGCGAGCGTGGCCTTTGTGCGCGATGGCTGGACCAACCTCAAGGTCGCGATGACGCTCGAGTGCGCGACCGTGACCGGTGCGGTGATCGGCGCCTACCTGGCGGGAGTCGTACCAACCGCGGCGCTCGAGGTGCTGTTTGCGGCAATGATGCTGCAGTCGGCGTACTTTACGATCAGAAAGGGCGGCGACGAGATCATAACCAAAGGCGATCGGTTGTCGTCGCGGCTCGAACTGGCGGGCGAAACGATCGATAACACCGGTCAGCCAGTGCATTACGAGGTGGTGCACGTTGGCGGCGGAGCGGCGCTGATGGTGGTGGCGGGGCTGATGTCGGGGCTGCTCGGGATCGGCTCGGGCGCGCTCAAAGTGATGGCGATGGACTACGTCATGCATATCCCGCTCAAGGTTTCGAGCGCGACGAGCAATTTCATGATTGGGGTGACGGCCGGCGCGGGCGCACTGGTCTTTCTTTCGCGCGGCGACATCGCGACGACGCTGGCGGCGCCGGTCGCGTTGGGGGTCACTGCCGGCGCGGTGACCGGCAGCCGCCTGCTACCGCATCTGAGGGTTGAACCGTTGCGGATCGTGTTTGTGGTTATCCTGATTCTGATTGCCGCCGAGATGGGCTGGCGCGCACTGAGCGGAATCTGAGCGAGGACCGAGGACTCTGAATTATGCGGTCAGAAGAACACAGACGCGAGCTTAACGAGGTCGAAAACAAGATTTTGCGGCGCTGGACGCCGATGCTGCTGCGGACCATCCTGCTCGTCGCGATCGCGCTTCTGAGTGGCGGGCTGATTCTGACTGCGGTGGCGGAGCCGGGCTACTTCGTCAGCCGTTACAATCAGGCTCAGGCTGGGCACCTGTTCGGGCGGGAAACCGTCATCGGTCTGTGGTCGAATATGCTCGCTGGCCAACCTCACGCGATTTTGACGCTGGGCCTCTACGCATTGACCCTCGTGCCGCTCGCCCGCGTTGCGTTCTGCCTGATCCTGTTCATGAAGCAGCGCGACTTCACCTACGTGATGCTCACCGGCTATGTGCTCGCCGGACTGATCGCCGGCGTCCTGCTCGGCAAGGTTGGTTAGCGCGAGCGCGAGTTCATCTATTACGCCAACGACTCAGGCCCTTCTAGGACGTGAGATCGGCCGGCTTATTTGAAGTGCGGAATGACCTTTTTGGCGAACAGTTCGAGGCTCTCCTCGACCGTGCTCATCGCGAGGCCGGGCGGAGAGAGCATCATCGTGTACATCTCTATCGGGACTTCGGCGACGCGCTGCTTGATCAAGCTGACCGCGGCTTCCGGCGTCAGGACGTTGACCAGACCGAGCTCGCGCAGTTGCGAGGGGTTATCGATGTGCGGCCAGGGACCGGTATCGGTCCCTTCAAACCAGCGTGCGTAGGCGTTGAACCAGTAGACGAGATGGGGCGCGTAGATTGCGAAAGTCCGATCGGGATCCTCCGCGACGATCAACCACAACTCACCACCCATCACGCGGGCATGAGCGGGATCCTTGCCCGCCGTGCGCAGCTCCTCGAGGTACATGTCGTAGACCGCCCGATTCGAGGGTCCGATGTAGCCGTCGCCATACCTGGCGGCGCGGCGAGCGGCGGCGCGGCTGAAGCCGCCTACCCATATGGGAGGGTTGGGTTGTTGCACCGGCCGCGGCGAAAGCGTGGCGCCATCGACGTGAAAATGCTTGCCGTGGAAGGTGACGGTCTCGCCCTGCCATAACCGCCGGATGATCTGCAGCGCCTCGTTGGCGCGCGCGCCTTTGCGGTTGATGTCCAGGCCGTAACCCGCGTACTCCTGCGAGCGGTAGCCGAGCCCAACGCCGAAATCGAGACGGCCATTCGAGATAACATCGAGCACCGCGCCGTCCTCGGCCATCCGCACCGGATCGTAAAGCGGCAGGATGGCGATGTCGGGCCCTACGCGCATCCGCTGCGTGCGCGCAGCGATCGCGGTCGCCGCGAGCATCGGCGACGGCATGTAGTCGTCGTCAGTGAAATGATGCTCGAAGACGTAGGCGGCGTCGAAGCCGAGCGACTCGGCCCAGGTGAAATGCTCGATAATCTCGGCGTAGACGTGGGCGGTGCTCTTGCCGGAGCCCGGGCGGTTGCGAAAGTCGGTCGTCAGGCCAAAGCGCATCGGTGGGATCTCCTCTCGGCTAACCCGGATTTGTTGACGTCACGCGGCTGCCGACGATCAAGGGAAAATCTGGAACTCTTGAAGCGCTCGCGGCGCGCAGACTTACTGAATTGCCGCGTCCGCTGAGCCCTGCTTGAGGATGAACTGCATCAGATTAGCGGCCTGATCGGCGCAGGGCAAAAGCTCGCGCAGGGTGCCGCTCAACTCGCCGAGTTCGTCCGCCTTGATGCTGCCGAACAGCGTGTCGTTGACGCGGCGCTGATAGACCACCAGTGAACTGAGAAGATCGCGGCCGGCGTCGGTAATGCGCAGCCGGACCCGCCGCCGGTCTTTAAGATCGGCGGATTTTTCGAGCAAGCCTTTCTCCACGAGTTTGCCGGTCTCAATCGTGGTGAAGGCCCCGCTTTGCCGCATCGCGGTGCTGACCTCGCCGACGGTGATGCCGTCGGCGCCTTGCAGGCGTCCGACCCACATCAGGATTTCGTATTGCACACCGCTGATTCCGGCGAGCGAGCCGAAGCCGTCGCGGATGGCGTTGATGCAGCGGGAGAAGGACATCAGACGATGAATCAGGGTGCGGAATTCCGCATCGGAGCCATTCACCAGGAGTTCGGGGCGGCTGACGGTCATGAGGGCAGCCTCCGGGGCCGACGCGCGGGGCCGATGGTTACGACTTGAACGCTCACTAGCGGCCATAGGTCTAATCCTTCCATGTCTTAATGTCTTTAACACAAACATAAACGCGAAAGCAAGGTATGCAAGCGACTGACGGAGGCTGAGCAGACTTTTCTTTAACTTAACAATTTTTGGCATTTATGTCTTTGGTTTATCTTTCATTTCTTGCTTTCTTAATTAGATTTGTAATATGTTTTTGAAAGAAAGTTATTGATGGAGGGTAATCATCGATGAAACTTGTAGCGGCGAACCACAAAAGGCAGTCGGCTGCCGACCCGATCGGGCCGGATCAACGGCTGGCTAAGCGCGCGGCGGCAGAACCAGCGGCTGCGGAGGCGAGCTTCCGCGGCAACGGCGAATACTGGAGCGTCGGCCTGCGGGAGCATCAGGCCCTGCTCAAAGATCGCAAGGGCTTGCGTTACATAGCCAGTCTCTTGCGGAGTCCGGGCAACGAGATTTGCGTCCTCGAGCTGATGAACTTAAGCGAGCGCCGGCCGGAGACCGTCACTGGTGAAGACCGCGGGGCTGGTGGCGGAATTCAATGGCGGCCGGTCGGCGAGGTGTTGCGGACGTTTGGGGACGCCGGCCCGCTACTTGACCGGCAGGCGAAGTCGGCCTACGAGCACCGCCTTTTGGAGCTGCGGGAAGCCCGCGAAGTCGCAGAGGCGCACGATGATGTCCTGCGCGCTCGACGGATCGAGGAAGAGGTCGAGGCGCTGCGACGTGAGCTCAGCCGGGCTTTCGGCATCGGGGGTCGTCCTCGGGTTGCGGGCGCGCCAATCGAGCGGGCGCGAGTCAACGTTACCCGCAGCATCCGGCTCGCGATCGAGCGCGTCGCGGAGTTCAGTCCGGAACTCGGCTGCCATCTCGACCGGCGGATCAAGACCGGCTGGCTTTGTTGCTATACGCCGGACGCCATACGGCCGATTAATTGGCGCTTCTGAGGTCGTCGGATGCGCAGCGGGAGCGGTGGGCGAGGCGCTGAAGCGTGTGGCGTCAGTCAGCGACTCAGAGGGTATTTCAACTCTGCAAAGCCGTGATTTCCCCCGGCCTCGATCGCGAAGGGAGTAAGTCATGATACTGGTTGTAATCGGATTTGTGCTCGGGGTGTTGGTCGGTGCAACCTCGTGGCTGGCCGCGGCGGCATTCTTGGAGAGGGGTGGTGCGAAACGGCCTCCCCAGGAGGAGGAGTTCGATGGTTCGGATCGCAATCCTGGTCTATCCCACGCTTCAAGAGGAGATAGCTTGTTCGGATGCCGTCGGAGAGACACTGCCGGCTCGCGCGTTGTTCGCGTCTTGCGATTAGTGAAATCCGCCGTGCGCTATCAGGATGAGATCAAAAGCTAAACAAGCAGTTGACATGACCTACGAAGTTGAGCAATGGGGAGTTGACATGGCCTACGTAGTTGAGCAATTGAGAGATGAGGCAGTTGCACGATGCGCTGAAGGAGGGTCAAACAGCATGGCACGCAAACACCTAACCATATTGATCCTGATGCTCGCCATTTTCGCGTGGTGTGGTGAGGAAACGCACGCTCAATGTAATCCGGCGTCGGGGACGGTGATCACGCAGAAAAACTGGCAGCAGTACAAGGATTGCTTCTCGGCCGGCGAACAATATTTCTGGCAGGGGAGCGGCTTCTGGAAGATGCCGGATGATGTTGAAATCCACGTCGGCGCGCCGCATAAGTGGAGCCTGCCGCAACCCTACATGGACGCGACTGAAAAATATGGCGGTCAGACCCGCCTGGTGAAGCAGGCCGACGGACGCTTTTTGCTGCAAAACTACATCGCCGGCACGCCGTTTCCCGACCCGAAGGGGCCCGACAAGGGGACCGAAATCGCGGCGAATGTGACCTATCGGATGCAGGGCTATTTGACCGCGGTCTTTGTCGATCTGGGCAATGCCGGAGCCTTCTATACAAAGGACCGCTACGGCAACTGGAACCTCGAGGTCGTCGACGCGCTCTATCGGCAGTTGGCGTACAACTGGAAGCCGGGGGTGCCGCAGACCGATCCGTTGGCGAACGGCGGCTGGTACACCGAATGGCTGATGGTGGAACAGCCGGAGCAGTCCCGCTACACCGCGGTGTTGACGATCTTCTGGCAGGATAACCTGAAGGATGAGGACGACTACGCGTTCGTGCCGGCGCTGCGCCGCTCGTTGCGCCTGTCGTCGGCGGCGCGCTGCGCGCCGCTGCTGGGCAGCGACTTGATCAAGGATGATCAGCGGGTCGGCTGGAATGGCGGGGTCGGCAAATTCGAAGGCGCGTTCCGGCGGGAAGCGCCGATCCTGACGCTATGGGACGTCAACTCCAAGGTTGCGTCGCAATTTCCGGGTGAGTATGACGGGGTGCTGGGCTGGCCGAAGCCTTCCTGGGGCAACTGGGAAGTGCGCCCCGCCGACGTGATTGATGTGCGGCGCGTGCCCGCGTTGAATCCCGGCTACTGCTACGGCAGCCGCATCATGTATATCGACCGGCAGTACTACCAGACGCTGGCCGAAGACATCTACGACAGCAATCAGAAACTGTGGAAGGTGATGTTTGAAGCGGGCGCGGAGGCGCCCTACGAGAAATACGGGATGCAGCCGAATTTCGGCGGCATCATCGAGAATTTCTTCGACGTGCAAAACGAGCACGTCAGTTACGTGACGACCTTCAACAAAGGCGGGATACCGATCCTTTACGATTCGCAGGTGCCTGGGCAATTCAACGACGTGGCCAAGTATTCGACGCCGGGCGGGTTGCAGCAACTGATGCGCTAACGTCGGCGTGCGCGAGTGAGACAGAGGGCGGCGCGCGATCGCGCGCCGCTTTTTGTTTGGCGGGATTATCGGACTCTATCTGTCCGAATGATCGATACGAGCGGCAAGCGCGAACAGGGCTGACGCCCTGGAGAAATTACATTAGGCCGGCGGCCGTTTTCGCGCGCAGATGATCATGCGGCGCGTCGCGATCGCATAGGGCTCGCCCTCGAAACCGCCGAAGACGCCGGTCACGTCAAGGCCGGCTTGCTCGAGCAATCGGGTAGTCTCGGTGAGCGAGTAGAGGCGGATATGGTGACCCACCGAATCACGCCGGCCGCCGTCGGGATCGATGATGGTGAAACTTACGTGCATCCGGCTGCTTGCGAGATCGAGCTCGCGGCGCTCGACATAGAGCGTGCCGTCGGCGCCGGAATGCCAATCGTGCGGGATGTAGTTGGCGACGGCCCATTCGCGGTTGAGCATGTCGAGGAGGAAGCGGCCGCCGGGTTTGCTGGCGCGAGCGACGGATTGCAGCACGCGTGCATCGTCAGCTTCGGATTCGAGGTAGCCGAAGGAAGAGTACATGTTGACGATCGCGTCGAAGGAATCCGCAAAGGGGATCTCGCGCATGTCGGCGGCCACCGTTTCGAGATTAAGTTTGGCGGCTTTGGCGGCGCGCTGGGCCGCGTCGAGATAGGCTTGATTGAGGTCGAGGCCGGTTACGCGAAAGCCGCGCTGCGCCAGCGACAAAGCGTGGCGGCCCGGCCCGCAGCATAGATCGAGCACGCGGGCGCCAGGCTTAAGCTCGAGCACCTCTGCGACGAAAACCGTCTCTTTTTCGGCGCGCTCGGTAGTAAACAGATGGCCGTATACGCTGAGGTAATCATTGCGGAAAAAGTCTACGTACCAGGCGGAGCTTGAAGTGGTCATAATATTTGAATCAGGCAGGGGCGCTCGGCAACACTAACAAAAGGGAGTATTCTACACCATCCGGTGCGGGATGATTTGCGTCGGGCGGTTCGCGCATCGAAGGAATAATCCGTCATCACGGGTAGGTCGTCACGCACGTCGAGGTTCCGGAACTCTGGACGCCCGGGACCTGTTAACCATTGCAAAAGGTGTAGCTTGGACAAGATTGCGATTCTCGCAAGTGGCGGCTTGGACAGCTCGATCCTGCTGGCCGACGAAGCCCGCAACGCGCAGGTCTATCCGATCTATGTGGAATGCGGTCTGGCGTGGGAAGCGGGCGAGCGTGAAGCATTGGAAGTGTTTTTGCGCGCGCTCAAAAGCCCTAACGTCGCGCCGGTGGTGACGCTTTCCGCGCCGACGGCGAACATGTACGGCGATCACTGGAGCATGACGGGCCGCGATGTGCCCGGAGTCGATGAGCCGGACGAATCGGTATTCTTGCCGGGCCGCAACATTTTACTGATCGCGTTGGCCGCGGTTTGGTGCAGCACGCACGAGATTTCTCATCTGGCGATTGGCTCTTTGGGCGGAAATCCTTTTCCCGACGCAACGCTCGAATTTTTTCAAGACTTCGCGCGTGCGTTGAGCCTCGGTTTGGGTCATCGTCTGCATGTGACCGCGCCCTACAGGACTGTTCATAAGGAAGAGATTATTCGGCGCTTCACACATCTGCCGTTCGACTTGACGCTGAGTTGTATGTCGCCGCGCGGCGCTCATCACTGCGGCAATTGCAATAAATGCCGCGAGCGTCAACGCGGTTTTCAAACTGCGGAAGTACGGGATCCCACGAACTACGCGGCCTGAAGGGCAATCGTTGCGGCCCGACGCGAGGGCTCGCAAATTTCAGACAAGTGAAAGAAGTTATGAACTGGGCACAGCGCGGTCTCCCGCGTTGGGGATTTGTGCGGCTGGGCGCTCTGCTGATCTTCGCGATCGTGCAGATCGCCATAATCAGCGCCTGCCGGTCTGCAGCCACAGTTCCCGTTGCGGCGCCAGGGTTTCGGGTGGCGTTGCTTACGCCCGGGCCGGTCAGCGATGGCGGCTGGAACGCCGCGGCGTTCGACGGCCTGCAACTAATCAAGCAGCGGCTTGGCGCCGAGACTGCGATGGTGCAGACGCGCTCGCCGGCGGACTTCGATGATGCCTTTCGCGACTTTGCCTCGCGCGGCTTCGACCTCATCTTCGCGCACGGCTTCGAGTACAGCGATGAGGCGCTTAAAGTCGCGAGCAGCTTTCCGAACTCTTACTTTATCGTCAGTTCCGGTGCGGCGTCGTCGAGTAATGTCGCGTCGCTGACCTTCAACGTCGATGAGGCAACTTACGTCGAAGGCGTACTGGCCGGCGGCGTGTCGAAGAGCGGAGTGGCCGGCGCGATCGGTGGAATCGAACTGCCATCGATCCGGATGACCTTCGAGGGCTTCAAGCGCGGATTTCTTTCGGTTCAACCGAAGGGGCGAGTGCTAATCAGTTACACGGGAAACTTTGACGATATCGGCGCGGCTAAAGAGGCCGCGCTCGCGCAAGTCAGCCAGGGTGCGGACGTCCTGATCCATAACGCGGACGCCGCGGGCCTCGGCGTCTTCGAGGCGGCGCAGCAGACGCATGTGTTCGCGTTCGGGGCGTTCAACAATCAGAACAACGTCGCGCCGGACGTGGTCTTGGCGAGCGCCGTGACCTCGACGCCGCTGGCCTTCCTTAAGATCGCGCAGGAGGTGAAAGCGAAGCAGTTCCATCCGGGGATGCTCGAATTCGGGATGAAAGACGGGATGGTAAATCTGGTCCTGAATCCGAAGCTCGAATCGCACATCCCGGGCTTCGCGCTCGAGCGTGCGCGCAGAGTCGAGCAGGAATTCATCAGCGGCCAGGCGCTCGCGGGCGGCTCGTGAGTTTTCTTTATGCTGACTCCGCCTGTTCACGGAAGCTTTTCCAAGCTGTCGAGGATGTTGACCTTGCCGGCGAATTCGTCGAGGTCAACTTCGAGAGTCTCGAGGATGCTCGCGGTTTGCCGCCAGTGGCCGATGATGATCAGCAACTCGATGATCTCTGCGGGGCTCAGATGGTGTTTCAGGCCCTCGAGCGTAGCGCGCGTTCCTTTGACGTTTGCATTGACCTCGTCGGTGAATCGCAGGACGAGCCGCTCGAGCTCGCTGAAACAATCGGCGGCCGGCCAATTGTCGATCGCGGCGATTTGAGCGTCGGTCACGCCGACATGCTTCGCGGGCGGCACATGCTGCGTCCATTCGTACACTGATCGGCAAACTTTGGCGGTGCGCAGGATTGCGATTTCGCGCAGCCGCGAATCGAGGACGATGCGCGTCATCAGCGCGTTGCTCAATCGGCTCCGCGCCGGGAATAGCTGCTGCGCGTGCGCCGTCATCCGCTGCACATTGAGCACCAGTGGGCGCTGGAGAATTTTCAGCACCTCGGGTGAGGCGTCGCGTTCGTCGAGATAGGGCAGCAGCGCCATGCGAAGAGATCTCCTTTAGCAGTTTTGCGCGTGGACGAAATCGATGATTGTTGCGATCGCGCGGATCGATTCGGGCGCTTCGGGGCGGCGGACGATGAAGCCCTCGGCCTCACCCTCAAACATCGCGAGTTCGAGATGTCCGCCGGCTTTCCGATACTCCGCGACAAAGCGCTCGAGGTGCGGCCGCGGATGCGCCTGATCGAGTAAGCCCTGGACGTAGAGTGCAGGCGGGAACTCGGCCGGCTCGCCACGCTCAAGCGCTCGGGTCGGATTGCCCTCGGCCATCTCGGCTTCGCTCCGCCAATATTTGTCATGGAGAGGGAGCACGAGATCGACGAACTGCGGAGCAGGCTCGGCCGCGGCTTTCAGTTGTTTGGCGTACTGGTAACGGCCGAGTGGGTCGATCACCGGCCAGAGCATCACAACGCAATTCACGGTGGCGTCAGGTTGCGGACCCTCCGTGTTGAGCGGGATCGACGCATAGCGCGTATCGCGCGGGCGCATCGCCGCGAGCATCGCCTGATGGCCGCCGCTCGAACTGCCCATCACGCCGACTCGCGCCGGACTTCCACCCATCGAGGCCGCATGGCTTTTGACCCACCGGATACCGTAATTGATGTCCGCCATGGAGGCCGGATACATCGCCTCGGGCGGCATCCGGAAATCCAGCGCGACAACGATGACGCCGCTGCGCGCGAGCGGTTCGTTGACCGCGGCATCGTGCGTGCGATCCATCAGGCACCAGGCGCCGCCATGGACCTCGACGATGATCGGGAACGGACCGGCGCCGCGCGGTTTGAACAGGCGCGCGAGTAGGGGCTTGCCGTTGTGCCGCAGATATTCGACGTCGGTAATGTCGATCTCGTAGCGATTGTTTGCGCTTGCAGCCATGATGGTATGCTCCTTCGCGGGCGCGGCTGAATTGTGATCAAGGCTGCGCTCAAGCGCCGGTTCCCGTCAAGGAATCAATAATCGCTGATCGCAATTGCGCGGTCGCATAGATTTGGAGATGGCGGATTTCGCAAGCGAGCTGATTGGGAAGGTTTTCGCGGCGAGCGCACCGGTGCGAGTGACCGCCGAGATGATCGCGGACTTCTGCGCGGCGGTCGGCGAGACCAATCCGCTCCATCTCGACGCGGAGTTTGCCCGGCGCGGACCGTATGGTGTGATCGTCGCGCCGCTGTCGGTCTCGGGCAGTTTTCGCGCCGCTGAAGACATCTTCGATCATCTACCGCCCAGTGAGCGGCGGCTGCTGGCCTCGATGGAGCTGGAATTCCTCGCGCCGATCCGGGCCGAGGATACGATCACGATCTCATCCGCAGTCACGGAAATCTATGAAAAGACCGGGCGCAGCGGCGTGATGGTCTTTACGGTGATCCGCTCGACCTTGACCAATCAGGACGGCGCGATCGTCACGCGCCTCGACCATCGCTTCACCAGCCGCAAGTAGAACTCGCAGCGCAGCACGTTGAGGATGAGCGGATGACCTGTCGAGCGGCTGTTAAGCATCCCGAAGAGGTTTTTTCAGCAAATAATTCTTGGCTCCGCTATAATTTATGCTGTAGCGATAAATTGCATGCGGATCACGTTCGATTCAGCCAAGAACGCCCGGAACATTGCCGAGCGTGGGCTGTCATTCGAGCGGGTGACTGAGCTCGATTGGGACACGGCAATTGTGGCAGAGGATACGCGTCGCGATTACGGCGAGACCCGCTTGCGCGTAATGGCCCGTCTTGCTGGGCGATTACATGCGGCAGTTGTGACGCCCCGCGGCGAGGATTTGCATGTGATCAGCTTCCGGCGGGCAAACACGCGAGAGGTAAGGCGATATGGCAAAAAAGATCCCGGATAATCGGGCCTCGCGCCCCGACGAAGACAATCCGGAATGGACTCAAGAAGATTTCGCGAGGGCGCGGCCAGCGGCAAAAATTCTCCCGGAATTTATTGGCGCAAAGGCGACGCAGGAGTTGATGCGTCGAGGTCGCGGCAGACCGCTAAAGCCGGACAAGAAGGTCAATCAGACGCTCCGAATGGACGCAGACGTGCTGGCAGCCTACCGCCGCGCGGGTAAAGGCTGGCAGACACGTATTAATGAAGTGCTGCGGCAACACATGCCACAGCGCTCAAGGTAGTCGTGGAGGCGCCTCTTTTATAATGCCGCGCCGCGTATGGCGAGCTTTGTGCGGCTCAGGGCGTTGCGGTGACGGCGCCGGATTTGATCATCGAGTCGATTTCGGGGTCGGCGTAGCCGAGCTCGTGCAGGACCTCGCGCGTATGTTCTCCGAGCGCCGGGGCCATCCGAGGTGTTTGCTTCTCAACGCCGGAAATGAAGACTGGGCTGTTGACGGTTTCCAGCTTTCCGCCTTGCATCTTGACGATCGCGCCCGAGGCGCGCATCTGCGGATCGGCGACCGCTTCGTCGCGCGTCGGCAGCGCGGACCACTTGATATCGAATTGCTTGAAAACTGCTCGCCATTCGGCAAGGTCGCGAGCCTCGAATTGCGCTTGCAGGATGGCGTAGAGCGACGCGGCATTCTCGCCGCGCGCCGAGTTGGTGGAAAAGAGTTCGCTGGTGGCGAGTTCCGGCTGACCGAAGACGTCGCCACACAGCCGCGGGAATTCATTGTCCGGATCGATGAGAACCAGCAGAAACATCTTTTGGTCGCGGCTCAAGTAAACTGCTGCGAGCGGATTCGGCGGATGCTTGTCGGCGCCGCGCTCAGGGAAAACCGCGTCGCACAGCTTCGCCTGGATGTCGCAGCCGTTGGCCCAGGCCCCGCTCGCCATCAGCGAGGTCGTGACGCGCATTCCCTTGCCGGTGCGTTCGCGGCGGTAGAGCCCGAGCATCACCGCGGCGAACAATGACATCGCGGTGGGATGATCGCCCATCCCGGGACGAGGGGAGCCAGGGGTGCCGTCGAGACCGGTCACGGTGCGCATCAGGCCGGAGCGCGCCCAGTAGGCGAGGGCGTCGAAGCTCGGATCGTCGCAATCGTCGCCGGCGTCGCCGTAGCCGGTGAGATGCGCATAGATGAGCCGGGGATTGACGGTGCTGAGGTCATCGTAATTCAGTGAGAATTTGCGCAGTAACTGACGCTGGTAATTGGTCACGAAGACGTCCGAGGTTTTGACCAGGCGAAGGATCGCGTCGCGACCGGCGGGATTGGCGAAATCGATCGCGACGCTGCGCTTGTTGCGGCTGGTCAAGGTCCAGCACCAGTCGAGCTCGGCGGTGGCGTTGCCGGGCAGACGCGAGAACAGCCTGAAGAGATCGCCGCCGCCGGGGCGCTCAATTTTGACGACGTCGGCGCCGAAGTCCGACATCACGGTTGCGGCCGCCGGGCCGGCGACGTAGGTGCCGCAGTCGATTACGCGAATCCCGGAAAGTACGTTGCCATTATCCATTCAGCTTAGCTCCCGTCGCCGACATCAGCATAGTCTCAAACAGGGTTGCAGGTTTCGCAAGCGGCGGGTGCGTCATCAGTCGGCTTGAGCGATCACGTCGTCGGCGAGCGCCGGGGCAGGCTGATGGCCGCTGACCTCGGCGCCGGCGTGATATTCGAGCGGGACGAAGAACAGGGTCGAGGCCAGCGACAGGATCCCGATTACTACGAACGCCGCAGCGAAATCGTTGGCCGACAGGGTCGAAGCGCCGCGGAACGCCAGGCTCACATGCAGGGTCAGCGCGGCGACAGTGACGCCGAGACTCAAGAAAAGCTGCTGGGCCATACTCGAGAGCGTGCTCGCCCCGCTCATCAGCGGCAGCGTGATATCGGCGTAGGCGACGGTGTTGAGCGCGGTGAACTGCAACGAGCGGAAGAAGCCGCCCGCGAGCAGAGTTGCGATCATGAGAGTGGTCGGAAAGCCTGGCCGGAAGGCGGCGTAGCTGACGAGGAGCAATCCGCTGATGACGCCGTTGCCGATCAACACCGATCGGAAACCGAAGCGGCGAACAATCGGGCTGACGGTGAACTTCATCGTCAGCGCGCCGACGGCGCTGGTGAAGGTGATCAGGCCCGAGGCAAAGGGCGTGAGCCCGAAGACGATTTGCAGCAGCATCGCGAGCAGGAATGGCAGCGCGCCGATGCCCATCCGGGCGAGACCGCCGCCCAGCACTGAGGCGGCGAAGGTGTGGATGCGCATCAGTTTCAGATCGACTATCGGATTAGTGATTCGGCGCGAATGTAGAAAATAGAGCGCCGCGCATAGACCGCCGATCGTCATCACCGCCGTCACCAGGCCGGCCGGCAGCATCCCGCGCCCGATCGTCTCGAAGCCGAAGACCAGCCCGGCGAGCCCCAATCCGGTCAGGACGAAGCCGCGAAAATCGAGCGGGACGGCTTCGTCCTCTCTGATGTCCGGGATATAGAGCGTCACGAGAATGACGCCCATGATCGCGATCGGCACATTCATGAAAAAAATCCAGCGCCAGGAACTGTAAGTCACGATGAAGCCGCCGACCGGCGGTCCGAAGACCGGCCCGAGCACTGCCGGGATGGTGAGCCATGACATCGCGTCGACGAGCCCGGATTTCGGCACGATGCGCAGGACGACGAGGCGGCCGACGGGCACCATCATGGCGCCGCCAAAGCCCTGCAGCACGCGGGCGAGAACGAGCTCCATCAAGGTTGAGGAGAGGCCGCAAAAGATCGAACCCAGAGTGAACACTGCAATCGCCGCGCGAAACACCGTGCGCGCGCCGAAGCGATCCGCCACCCATCCGCTGATTGGAATGAAGACCGCAAGGCTGAGCAGATACGAGGTGATGGCAAGGTTTAGGCGAATGGGGTTCTGGCCCATCGAGCGCGCGATAACCGGCAGCGCCGTCGCGATCACGGTCGAATCGAGCGTCTGCATAAAGAGCGCGCAGCCGACGATGGTAGGAACGACGATGTTGGCGGCTGATGGCGAGAGTCGGGTGACGTTCATCAAGTGACGCACGAGATCGGGCTGGCGCAGCCGCCGGGATTAGCCGGTAGGACAATTCGCCGCTCGCCGTGCGCGAAGTTTGCATATTACGCATCCGGCGGCGCTAGGAACAGTCGCAGCGCTGGCGGCTCGCGCCGCCGAATGCTTTGATTAGAAGGCGTCGGGACCCGGGAGGATTTGCTGATGGAATTCAAAGAGATCATTTACGAAAAGTCGGATCGCGTGGCGGTCGTGAGTTACAACCGGCCGGAGCGCTTGAATGCCTGGACGATGCGCATGGGTGCCGAGGCGCGGACCGCGATGCTCGATGCGGACGCGGACCCGGCGATCGGCGCGATCATCCTGACCGGTGCGGGCCGGGCGTTTTGTGCGGGCGCCGATATGGAAAACCTCAACAGTCTGGCGCAGGGCAACACCGATCAACTTGCGGGAGTGGGGCGGCCGCTCGCCGGCACCGAGGATCTGGATCCCAATTTCCGCGGACGCTTCTCGTGGATGATGGCGTTGAAGAAGCCGGTCATCGGCGCGATCAATGGCGCTGCGGTGGGGATGGGCTTTGCGAATTCGCTCTACTGCGACCTGCGGGTCGCTTCCGATAAAGCGCGGATGGGACTGATTTTCACGCAGCGCGGCCTCGCGATTGAGTTCGGCGCGTCGTGGATGCTGCCACGCATCGTTGGGATCGCGAACGCGATGGACCTGGCGGTCACCGGACGCCTAATCGACGCTGCCGAAGGGCGTCAGATGGGGCTAATCAATAAGGTGGTCGCTGACGCGGAATTGATGCCGGCGGCGCGCGCGCTGGCCAGTCAGATCGCGACTCAATGCACACCGCTGGGCGTCTCGAAGGTCAAACGGCTGATCTATGGCCATCTCTTTACCGATTTGGCGACCGCGACGACGGATGACGATCAAGCCGCGGTGGAGATGCTGCATTCGGAAGATTTCAAGGAGGGCATCAAGGCCTACATGGAGAAGCGCACGCCGCGCTTCACCGGAAAGTAAGCGCCCGACCTGGGTGATTACTTGTCGAGTGGATGCTTGAACTTGCGGTCGGGATGGCGAATCGTCAGCACCGGGCAGTGCGCTTTGTTAACCACGCGCTCGGCGACGCTGCCCATCAGAACGTGCACCAGGCCGGTGCGTCCGTGCGTGCCCATCACGATCAAGTCGGCGCCTTCGCTCTGCGCGCCGCTGATGATTTCGAGGAAGGGCGCGCCGACGCGCATGAGGCTGCGCGCCTTGACCCCGGTCTCGCGCAAGCGCGCGGTCACCTGATCGAGTTCCTTCAACGCCATCAGACGCTGCTCTTCCGCGATCCGGTTGACGGTGCCCATGTCGAGCCCCGGGCTGAGGTCGCCGATCATCACCGGCGATAGCGGTTGATCGACGTGCATCACGATGATCTCGGCGCTGAACCTCAGCGCCAGTTCGATCGCATAGGTGAGCGCCAATTTCGAGTCGTCGGAAAAATCGGTGGGTGCGAGGATCTTGGTGAAGGTCGGCACGTAGCGAAGATACGCCGTATGCGCCTTGCGCTGCAAGCGAGCACGTGGAGGAGCTGTTCTTGATGCGTATGGAGGGCTGGCCGCGAGGTCTGCGCCATGCTACCAGCATCCGATTGGCGCATGACGCGCACGTGTCTTGACAACGCCCGAAAATGAAAAAGCGTGCGCGTGATCAGCGCCCAATCGAAGTCGCGGTCGTGGGCGGCGGCTGCGGCGGGATTGCCGCGGCGTTTGAGCTGAGCCGCCCGCAGCATCGCGGCAAGTATCACGTGACTGTGTATCAACTGGGGTGGCGGCTCGGGGGCAAGGGCGCTTCGGGCCGCGGCGTCGCCAACCGTATCGAGGAGCACGGGCTGCATCTCTGGATGGGCTTTTACGAGAATGCCTTTCGCCTGCTGCGCGAATGCTACGCGGAGTTGGGGCGCGATCCGCGCACTCATCCGATGGCGGACTGGCGCGACGCCTTCGTCGCCGAGCCGTTCATCGGCGTCGGCGGCGCGCACTCCGGCGAACGCGGTCGCAGTTGGTCGGTGCACTTCCCTCCGGGCGACGGCCTGCCGGGCGATCCTCTTAGCGGCTACAACCCGTTTACGCTCGCGAGCTATATGGTGCGCACGGCGATGCTGATGCAGACGCTGCTGGGCAGCGCGCCGACGGCAGACGACGCCGGTGAGTCTGATAGCGGCGCGACGTCGTCCAGCGAATCGCCGGCTGCTCGCGGCCTCTATGATGACCTTGGCGCAATCCTTCCGCGATTATTGAAGTATGGTGCACTAACCACGGTGACCGGGCTGATCAGCGCCGCGCGCTTTATCGAGCTCATCTTCAAAACGGCGTCGATTACGTTGCCGGACGGCCTGCTCGCACTGATCGAAGCGATGGCCGAGAGTCTGCATCGGCAGTTCAACGCGATCGCCGAATCCGATCCCGACCTTCGGCCGGTGTGGGAAGTGATCGATCTGCTGCTCGCCTTTCAGCGCGGCGTGCTGCGCTTCAATCTGCTCAACGATCCGCGCGGCTTTGACGCCCTCAATGACTACGACACGCGGGAGTGGCTGCGGCTCAACGGCGCCGCGCAACACTCGGTCAACTCCGACATGATGCGCGGGCTGTACGATCTTGCGATGGCCTATGAAGATGGCCATCCGCGGCGGCCGCGGATGGCCGCCGGACTGGGGTTGCGCGCTTGCCTGCGGATGTTCTTCACCTATCGCGGCGCGATGATGTGGAAGATGCAGGCGGGGATGGGTGACGTGGTCTTTGCGCCATTTTACGAAGTGTTGAGAAAGCGCGGTGTCCATTTCAGATTTTTCCATCGCCTGCGTAAGGTGGAGCTTGGTGACGATGCGCGCGGCGCGGCGCACGTGACGACGCTCGACTTCGACGTTCAGGCTGAGATCAAAGACGGCCTTGAGTATCAGCCGCTGATCGATCGGCGCGGGCTGCCCTGCTGGCCGTCGCGGCCCGACTATGATCAATTGCGCGATGGCGAACGGCTGCGCGCCGAGAGTTGCGACTTTGAATCGCACTGGGAGGAGCCGCGCGCCGGGCGCAAAACTCTGCGCGTCGGCGAGGATTTCGACCTGGTCGTGCTGGCGATCGGGCTTGGCGCGATCCCACACGTCTGCAAGGCGATCCTCGCGCGTGATCAACGCTGGCGGGCGATGGTGCAGCGGGTGAAAACGATTCCGACCCAGGCGTTTCAAATATGGCTGCGTGAAGATATGGAAACGCTGGGATGGAAGGAGCTGCCGACGACGATGTCCGGTTACGCCAAGCCCTTCGATACGTGGGCCGACATGCGCCATCTGGCGGTGCAGGAGGACTGGCCTTGCCGGCCGCGCGCGATCGTTTATTCCTGCGGCGCGATGCACGAGTCTGCGCAATCGCGCGGGCGTAGAGATTCGAGTTATGCGTCAGCATCCAGCGCGCAAGTGCGGCGGGAGGCCGTGCGCTGGCTCAACCGTCATGGCGGCGATATTTTGCCGAACGCGGTTCATGCCAGCGGCGGGTTTCGCTGGGAGCTGTTGATCGATGCCGCGGAGACCGCGGCAGGAAGCGGTAAGCATGGGGCGGCGCGCTTTACCAGTCAATTCTGGACCGCGAATGTTAATCCGTCGGACCGCTATGTACTATCGCTGCCGGGCAGTACGGAGTATCGCATTTCGCCACTGGACTATACTTATGACAATCTGACTATTGCCGGGGATTGGACGAGTTGCGGACTCAACGTCGGATGCGTGGAATCAGCTTTTATTTCGGGTCGGCTGGCCGCGCACGCGATCGCGGCCGCGCCGGCGCTGGAGGAGATCATCGGTTATGACCACCCGTAAGAGCCCCGTCGGGCAACGGGATGAAAGAATCCGGCGGCCGCAACCAGCGCGAACCGATCCTCTACGCGCGTGGCCGCGGGTTTTGCGCAACGGCGCCTCCGGGGGTCCCGTCGCCGCGCTCGCCGGAGCCCGGAGCATGGCGGTCGAGGAGCCGAAGATTGACGACAACGTAGCCGACGGCGCTGCAGCCGACGGCGCGCGCCTGGGGTACGCGGTGATCGAGAAACATATCCGTCAGGCGCGCGCGATCGCCGCGCAATACGAGAAAGATCGTACGGGCAAAAAATCGATGCCGCGGAACGAAGACGTAACACAGATGTTGGCGCGCATTTTCCGATCGCTGTCCGACCTGACGCCGGTGGTCGGCGAGTTATTCAATAATCTCGGGGCGCAGAATTTTACGCAGATACTGGGTGCGATGAATCCGACGGGCGCGATTGCGAATAGCAATGGTTTTGTTCCTGCGGCGGCGCGAGTTGTGATCGGAGTAAGCTCGAAGCGCTATGCGGCAGTATCATGCGAGTTGCGGGCGGCGGCCGAGCGCCTGCGGCTGATGACGCGGGGCTTGGAGGGAGGTAATGGTAGAGTCAGAGCCGTGACCGCAGTAACCTTCGCGCCGGCCAAGGGCGGTAAACCGGCGAGGTTGCAGATTCGCATTCCGGATGAGCAGCCCGCCGGGGTTTATTGCGGCCTGCTCGTGGAGCGAGTTTCGGGAGAGCCGCAGGGCGTCGTGAGTGTCCGCATCGGCCGGTAAATTGCCCGCATCGGCGCGTCCGCGATGATGCCACCGGCCGCATTGAAGGTCGTCGAGACGACGCTCGCCGAATATGGCGCGCTGACCGTCGGCGCGCTGCGCGCATATCTGGCCGAGGCGGGCGAACCCCGTCGCTACCTGTACGATCTGGTTGCGGACTACCCTCTGCGCGCGGGCAAGATGATGCGCCCGAGTTTGTGTATCGCGACGGCGCGTGTTTTCGGCGCAGAACCCGCAATGGCGCTACCCACCGCGCTGGCAATCGAACTGCTGCATAACGCGCTGCTGATTCACGACGATATCGAGGACGGCAGTGAACGCCGCCGCGGACGACCGGCGTTGCATGTCATCCACGGAATTCCACTGGCATTGAACGCAGGCGATCGTTTGCTGCTGATGAGTATGCGGCCGTTGATGCGCAATCGGCAGATCCTCGGCGACGAACTGGCCGCGCGGATGATGGAAGAATCCGAGCGGATGGCGCGGGAATCGGCGGAGGGCCAGGCCCTGGAGTTGGGTTGGCGCGAGGAGTCGAATGGGCTGCTGAGGGCGGCCGACTACCTCGAAATGGTCTTGAAGAAGACCTGCTGGCTGGCGACGATTTTTCCGATGCGCGCCGGCGCGCTGATCGGATCGCGCGGGACGCTCGATCTGGAGCCGTTTGTCCGCTTCGGTTTTTTTCTGGGCGCGGCATTCCAGATCCGCGATGATCTCCTGAACCTTTCACCCGGCAGGCACTACGGCAAGGAACTCAACGGCGACCTGCTCGAGGGCAAGCGTACCCTAATGCTGATTCGTCTGCTCGATCAGGCGACGGCGGACGAGCAGGCGGAGGTGACCAGGATTCTGCGCGGACCGCGAATCGCACGCACCTCGCGCCAGGTGTCGCGGATGCGCACACTGATCGATAAGTACTGCTGTATCGATTATGCGCAGGCGCTGGCGGAAGAGCTGGCGGGGGCCGCGCTGCACGAATTCTCGCGCATCTACCGGGGCATTCCCGATTCGCGGGACAAGCGTTTTATCGAAGCGATGGCGCTGTGGGTGATCGAGCGCAGCTAGCAGTAGCCGATCGCGCGATACCACTCGATCGTTTCCAGCAGCGTGCGGGAGAGTGGCCGGGGAACGAGACCGAGATCGACTTGGGCGGCGCTGGGCGCCAGATAACCGTGGATATAGGTGAGCATCGCAATTAGCGCGGGCAGCGGTGGTTCGACGCCGATCGCGCCGAGCGCCACTTCGCTCAAATAGGTTGCGACTACTGCGGCGCCGCTGGGTGCGGTGAAGGGCGGCGGCTTGACGTTGCCGATCTCGCAAATCCAGCGGAAGAGAATCTCGTTCGAGATGTTGTGGCCAACGAGCGCGATCGGGGTGCCGTAAACTTCTGCTTCCAGCGCGTTCACCAGCCCGATCGCAACGTCACGAACGTCGATTACGTTAAGCATCTGATTGGTCGCCGCGGGCATCTCACCGCGCAGCAGCGCGGGCACGAAACAGCGCTCGCGCGGCTTCAAGTCCCACGGCCCGAGGCATCCGGTGGGGTTTACGACGACCACCGGCTGTCCGTCTCGCGCCGCCTCGAGCAGCATGTTTTCGATCGCGCTTTTGACGGCGAAATAGGGGTGCAGTCGTTGCATCAGATCGGTCGCCCAGCGGTCCAAACCGATGCGGCGCTGCGGCAGAGTGCCGAACGAGCTGACGTAGGCAATGGGCGCGCGATGGCGTCGGGCTGCACGCAGTAATCTTTGCGTGCGCGTCGTCGCGTCGCGCACGAGATCCGCGGCGTTCGCATCGCGCGGTAGCGCGACTGGATACGGCGCAGCCGCGTCGACGACGGCGTCGTGGCCGCGCATCCACGAATTAAGATCAGCCGAGAAATCGTCTATATCGCCGCGCACGTAGGATATCGAAAGCCCGTCAAGGTTCGCGCGCGCGCGAGGTCGTCGGGCGACGCCAGTGACCGCATGGCCCCGCGTCAACAACTCGCGGGTTACGGCGCTGCCTATATGGCCGGTCACGCCGAGGACCAGGATTTTCATGGAGTGCCGCCCGCTGAGGTCAGATTTTCGATTGCGGTCTGCACGCCGCGGGTTAATAAATCCATCAGGGGGACATTTGTTCACCCGAATTGAACAATTGTTCGATCCAACTTAACGCCTTTATTGTAGTAAAAGGAGAGGACTGCCGAGCAATTTTTGACTTGATTGAGTCATGGTATGCTCGCAAGAATCAAGATGGTCTCAGTCTGGCGATGATACCATATATTCAGTACGGTCCGATTATGACCGCGGCGGCGCCGATCGTTTGTATCGGGGCGGATCTCTATGTCTTCGCTATCTTGGCTGACCTCAAAGCGCTGAACCGTCTGTGCAAAAGGGTATTCGATCAACCCTCGGGCGGCGCGGTCAAGTGTCGTGCGCTCGATCCGTACATAATTCTGATTTTCGGCGCAATCAAAAAAGTCTCGGGCGTTGTCGGAGGCCCGGGTGTAAAGGAGAAAAATGTTCTTTTGCACGTGCCGGTCCTTGTCGAAACCGCCGACGCCAGCTTTCCGGCGCTCTTTTCGCCCTTTGTTTGGGTCGATAACCCGAACTCGATGACGGGCGGCCGCGAGGTGTTCGGCTACGCCAAGACTTTCGGCAAGATTGAAATCAACTCATCGCCGGAACCGGTGGCGTTTGACCTCGACACCTTCGGCGGCAATCTGAACGACCAGTTTTGGGATATGCATCCGGGGCTGATCCGGATCAAACGCAAGCAGCAGGCTCCGAATCCGTTGGTCTCGATTATGGATCTGGTCGGCGGGCTGGGTGAGGTTGGTTACCTGCTCGAGAGTTGGTCGGGAGAGGGCGTTACGGAGATCTTTCACAAACAATTCCGTGCAATCAGCGATCGCCAAAAGGGCAACCTGGCGCCGGCGTGCTTGCATGAAATCGCCACCGCCGACTACGGGCTCTTTGGTCCGCCGGCTGAAATCGATCCGTTGACTCATCTCTACGAGATTAAACTCAAGCACCTTGATAGCCATCCGATCGTCAAGGAGCTTGGATTGCCGCCGACCAGCAAGTCACCGGGCTACCGCGTCCGCACCAACTTCAAGGTGGAGCACGGGCGGGTATTGTGGCACGGGTGACGGTTGTCGCGGACGGGTTGACGGTAATAAAGAGGAGATCGGAAAGGGGGAGCCCGCATTGACCAGCAGCATCGCTCATTGCGCGCAATGCCACGCAGTCGTACTGCCGAACGCCAGGTTCTGCAGCAGTTGCGGAACGCGGCTTGATCCCGACGAGGATGGCGGGCGGCGCACAGGCGCAGAGATGGAAGGCGAGCGCCGCCAGATCACCGTGCTCTTCTGCGACATGGTCGGATCGACCGAAATGTCGGGCCGCCTCGATGTCGAGGAGTATCGCGAGGTGTTGCAGTTATACCAGCAGACCGTGGCCGCCGCCGTGGCCGCCTTCAATGGACATGTTGCGCAGTACCTGGGCGATGGAGTTGTGGCCTACTTCGGCTGGCCCCTGGCCTATGGTGATGATGCGGAGCGGGCGGTGCGCGCCGGGCTCGAAATCCTCGACGCCCTGAACAATCTGAGCCGCGGCCTGTCCGACGATCGCAAAATTGCGGCGCGGGTGGGTATCCACACCGGTCCGGTATTGCTTGGCCAAGTTGGGGTAGGGGCGGGGCATCAGATTGCCGCCTTGGGCGAAACGCCGAATGTCGCAGCGCGCGCGCAGAGTCTGGCGTCGCGCCGCGGAGTCGTCATCACGGACGCAACCCGCCGGCTGGTGAGCGGCCGCTTTGTCATCGAAGCGTTCGGCAGCCATTTGCTCAAGGGTGTGACTCAGCCGGTCGAGCTTTATTGCGTGCAGCAGGCGGCCGCGGTGCGCCGTCCCTTGCGCGCGCTCCGCGCGAGCGGGCCGTTCATCGGCCGCAACGCCGAACTGGCCGGGCTGCGCGAGGTTTGGGCGCGGGTGAAGCTGGGCGCCGGGTGGCGTGTGCTGATCAAAGGGGAGCCCGGGATCGGCAAGTCGCGGCTGCTGCGTCAGTTCGGGGCAGAGATGCATGACCAGCCGCACTCACGCTTTGAAATATTCGGCTCGCCGTTTTCGCTGAACACGCCCTTCGCGCCAGTGGTAAAAGCGCTCGAGAACTCCTTCCTGCGGCGTGCGCGTTCGCCCCAAGCGGCGCTGGAAAAGATCGCCCGGGCTGTAGCCGCGGCCGGCGTCAAGCCGGAGCTGGCCGTGCCGGCGATCGCCGAGATGATGGGCCTGCCGGTACCGTCCGGCTATCTGCCGCTCTTGTCATCGCCCGAGCAAAAGCGCCGGCGCTTTATCCTCGTCGTGGGCGAATGGCTGCTCGGGCTGGCGCGTTTGCAGCCCCTGGTGATCGTGATCGAAGACGCGCAATGGGCCGATCCTTCGACGATGGAACTTGCCGAGGATCTGATCGATCGCGGCCGCGGGCTTCCTCTGATGCTGATCTACGCCGCGCGGCCCGAGTTTGAGCTGCCCGCGGCGCGCAGCGAGCATAGCGCAGTCTTTGGGATTGGAAGGTTAACCCAGGAGGAAACGCTCGCGTTGATCAGAGCCGCGCAGCCGAGCGCGGGATTTTCCGCGGCGGCGATGGAACTGGTCGCGGACCGCAGTGGCGGAGTCCCGCTGTTCGTCGAGGAGCTGGCCGGAGTAATCGCCGATCAGAAAGCCGCCCCGGGGGCGGCTCACGAGATTCCCGCAACCCTGGCGGATTCGCTGATGGCGCGGCTGGATCGCCTCGGAGCGGCGAAAGAGCTCGCCCAGATTGCCGCGGTGATTGGGCGGGAGTTCTCGTATTCGACACTGCGTGCGATCAGCGGAGATAGTGAAGTCGCCCTGGTCGCGAATCTGCAACGCCTGCTCGACTCGGACGTGATTCACTCGCGGGGTAATCCGCCGGAGGCGCGCTATAGCTTCAAGCACGCCCTGGTGCGCGACGCCGCGTATGATTCCTTGCTGCGCAGCCGCCGCCGCCGCTTGCACGGCGCGGTCGCGCGCGAGTTGGCCGAGCAGACGCCGCTTGCCGAGCACGAACCCGAGCGGCTGGCCTATCATTGGAGCGCCGCGGGCGAGGCTGACGCCGCGAGCCGCGCGTGGGAGAGCGCCGGCGCCGCCGCAGCGAAACGCGGCGCGCTGATAGAGGCGGCGAGTCACTACGCGAAAGCGGTCGAGATGCTGAGCGGTATGGCGCCGGCGGCGGCGCGCGATCAGCGCGAAATGTCGCTGCTCATGACGCTGGCCTCGATCCTCTCGGCAATCAAGGGCCTGGCTTCCAGCGAGAGCAAAAGCGCTCATCAGCGCGCGCGCGAACTGGGCCGTCGGCTGCATCCGGAGCGCTCGGCCGCACTGTTGGGGTTGTGGCAGGGGCACGTGACCCGCGGCGAAGCGATCGCAGCGCAAGCCTTGGCCGAACAGCGTCTGCAAATCGCGCAAAGCGAAAAGAGCGCGTCGGCCTTATGTCGTTCGCATCTGGCGGTCGGCATGACGCTGTTCCATCGCGGCCGGATCGCCCAGAGCATTAATCATCTGCACGCCGCGGTTGAGTGCTACGTCGAGGACCAGGGGCGCGTCGCCCTGTTCGACGCCGGGCCGCTCGCGATGGCTTATCTAGCCGTCGCGCTCGGCTTAGCGGAGCGGCGTGACGAAGCGCGCGAGATGTCGGTGCGCGCGCTGCGGGCGGCTGAGCAGCTCGAAAGCCAGCCGACCCTGGCGTTTTGCAAGTTGAACTGCGCGGCTCTGCATTGGCTGTTCGGTGAGCCGCGCGAAGCCCTGCACGTCGCGCGCGCGGGGGCCGCGGCGGCGCGCGCGCACGGCCTCGAGCAACTCGCCTGCGGCCTCGACGTCTATGCGGGCTGGGCTATCGCGACGACCGGCGACGCGCTCGCCGGCGTTGCGCAAATCCGCACCGCGATCGCGGGCTGGCTAGCCAACGGCCAGCGTTTGCCGCACGCCTGGTTTCTCTCGCTGCTGGCGTCGGGCTCAGCAATGGCCGGTGCGGCCGTCGAAGCGCTCGAAATGATTGACGAGGCTGAGGCCGCGGTCGGTGAGATGCTGCTCGAGGAGACGATCGTCCGCTCGGCGCGGGCGGAAATCCTCACCCAGAGTGGGGCGGCGCCGGACATTATTGAAGCCGGCTGGCTGCGGGTGATCGAGTCGGCGCGCCGCAACGGCGCAGTCTTGTTCGAGATTCGCGCCGATATCGCGCTGGCGAACCTCGTCAATCGAAGTGGTGCGCAAGATCGGGCGCGTGTTAGCTTGTGGACCACCGACGGCCACGATGGGACTGCGATGCAGTCGGGCTCGTCAGGCAGTGAAACCACGAAGCCGGCGCTGCGGCATTAGCCGGTTCATCGGGGAGGATGGAGAGTCGCCATGGCTGAAAAGAGAACTCCACAGACCGAAGCGATCTTGCGGATTACTCACGCCAACGTTCACCTGGCGCGCGGAGTGGCGCATGCGGCGGCGATCGGTTTCGAGAATTTTGCGCGCCGGCTCGCGCATGAGAATGTCCTGAGCCCCGATCTGACCTCGAACGGGTTTGTTGCAGGCGCGGTGGCCGGCTGGGCCGCGGCCTTGCAGGAAGGCGCCAGCCTGGCCGAGCAGGCCTTCAAAATCTGGATGGGCGCATCGACTGCTGACCCGAGTCCGACGCCGCGCGCAAAGCCTCGCAAGAGCCCGAGGAAAAGGGCCGGCTGAGCGAGCGCGTTTCAGCAGATTCGCGCCCACGGCGCCGGCTAGCCGTTGAAAGGTTCGATCAATTCCAAAAACGTGCCGTCCGGATCCTTGAAGCAGAAGAATTTCGCGCCGGCCTTATTGCCGAAGCGGATAACCACCGGCTCAGATACCATCGCGACGCCGGCGGCCTTCAGACGCTGGTATTCCTCGTCGAGATTTTTCGTAAAGAGCGCGATCCGCGCGATCCCGGCGTGGTACAGATGAGGGTAGGCGGCGCCCGCGGTGCGCGGTTCCTTCCATTCGATCAAATCGATCCGCGTCGCCCGCGGGTCGTCACTCAAAGAGAGGAGCGCGGCGCGGGCGACACTGTTTGGAATATTCAGACCGATGTCGTTGCCCTTATTCGGCCCTTCGCCGATATCGAGCACGACCTTGAAGCCGAGCATCTTGTAGAAGGCCAGCGAGCGATCGAAATCGGTCACGTTTACGTTGACGTGAAAAACTGACTTAATCATCGGGTACTCTCCTGCCGAGTACAGTCGTTACTGCCGCGTGAAGACGAAGTGCTCGCGCATCCGCGCCTGCACTTCGGTCAGGTTGTTGCAGTATTGATAGAAGCCGCCGTTGTAGTTGCCGTCCTGCCGTCGCTGCGACTCACCCTCGAAGTTGTAGTAACCGGGGGTGCATTCCTGATTACGCCCGGTCTTGCCGCGATGCCGGATGACCTCCTGCACCCACCACTCCTCCGCGTCCGGAGCAGCGTCGAGGGTGCGATAGTCATTGCGGCGCGCGTAGTCGATGCACGCGGCGATGTGATCGCCCTGCGCCTGCAGCATATCCGTCAGATTGAACTGGAAGGAGGCCTGATAACCGCCCATGATGAAAAGGTTGGGATAGCCTTGCGAATGGATTCCCAGCAGTGTGCGAATGCCGTCGCGGTATTTGTCGTTAAGGTCGAGGCCCTGCGCGCCCTTGATCTGGTTGTAGATACCGGTCTTCTGCACCTCGAAGCCGGTGGCGTAGATGAGGACGTCGAGCTCATACTGCTTGCCGTTGAAAACAGGTCCCTGCTCGCGGATTTCAGTGATACCCGCGCCGTGCGTATCGATCAGATGGACATTAGGGCGATTGAACGTCGGCAGGTAGTCGTTGTGAAAGCAGGGGCGCTTGCACATCAACATATACCAGGGTTTGAGCGCCTCAGCGGTCTGCTTGTTCTTGACGATCTGATCGATGCGCTGATGAATCCGCATCATGGCTTCGATGTTCGCGTTCTCCTGCTGGCGGATCTTCTCCTCGCGCGACATCGCGGCAAGCTTGGCCTTTTGGGCTTCGTTCAACTGCATCTGCGGCTGCATCCGCGCGCGCAAGCGCCGCTCGGTCTGCCATCCCGGCGCCAGCCTCCGCGCCCAATTGGGATCGGTCGGCCAATCGTCGCGGATATCGATAGAGGAGGGCGTGCGCTGAAATACGTACAATTCTTTGGCCGCGGCGCCGAGATCGGGGACAGCCTGAACCGCCGTCGCGCCCGTGCCGATGATGCCGACAACCTTCTCCTCGAGCCCCGACAGGTCCGGCTTCGTATAAGCGTAGTCCCATCGCGAGGTGTGGAAGGAATGGCCCTTGAACGACTCCATACCGCGGATTTTGGCGAGCTTGGGTTTGGACAGGGTGCCGTTCGCGCAGATTACGAAACGCGCCTTCATATGATCGCCGCGATCGGTGGTGAGATGCCACATCCCGTCGGCCTCATCCCACACAGTTGAGGTGACGGTAGTTTGGAAGACCGCGAGCTCGTAGAGATTGTACTTGCGCGCGATCGCCTGGCAATGGGCAAAGATCTCCGGGCCGCGGGCATAGTGATCCTTCGGCACGTAGTCGAGCTCGTCGAGCAGGGGCAAATAGTCATAAGAGGGGACGTCGCAGGCGACCCCGGGGTAGCGATTCCAATACCACGTGCCGCCGACATCGGCGCCGCGCTCGACGATGCGAATGCTTTCGACGCCGCGCTCGCGCAAGCGGGCGGAGGTGAGCAGGGCAGAGAAGCCGCCGCCGATGAACAGGCACTCGACCGTATCGTTAATCGGCGCGCGCGGCGTCGGCTCGCTGGCGTAGGTGTCGATCTCGTACCTCGCGAGATCGCCCTCAAACTCAGTGAGGTACTGTGCGGTACCCTCGGGTCGATAGCCGAGGCGCAAATCGCGTTCTTCGGCGAATTTTTGTTTGATCCGATCGTAGAACTCCTGCGAGCGCGTAGGTCTCGCGGCGAACCCAATCGGAGCGGCGGGCTTGGACAGATTGTCCGGCTTTTCCATGCTTGCTCCCTGGATGCGTGCAACTTAGATTCGCTGTTTTTTGGTTCCAGCGTCAGTCATGTCCGGTGCAGGTCGCTACCGGCAGCGCATCACTTCGCAAAAGGCATTATACACAAGGCGTCGACGATCGGAATGAATTCTGTGAGCAGGATTACGAAGCCGTCTCGCGAGGCGTCAGCTTCTGTAGCGGCCGCCGAATGAACTTTAGCATTGCGGCGCGGCTCGATCACTAGCGTTGACCGTCCCGCGACCGCCTCATACCTTCGCCGGCGCTGATGCCGCCGTCGACGATGAGCGTCGTGCCGGTGATGTACGAGGCGTCGTCTGAAAGCAGAAAAACCACCGCCTTGGCAATTTCCCAGGGCGTCCCTTGGCGCCCCATCGGGATTCGCGGGGCGACACGCGCCTCACGGTCGCCGATCTCCCGCCGGACCATCGAAGAGTTGATCAATCCAGGCAGGATCGTGTTGCAGCGCACGCCATCGCGCGCGTAACGCACCGCGACGGAGCGCGAGAGTCCGAGGATTGCGGCCTTGGTCGCTTCGTAGGCGATTCCGCTGCCCGCCATAATCGCCGCCACCGACGATACATTGACGATCGCGCCGCCGCCCGCCTTGATCATTTCGGGCACCGCGCATCGCATCATCAGGAATTGGCTGCGCAGGTTGACCTCGTACATCGTGTTGAATTCGTCGATCGTGGTGTTAAGCAGCGAGCGGCCGATCGCGATTCCAACATTGTTGACCAACAGATGCAGTGCGCCGAAGCGCCGCACCGCTTCTTCCACCGCGCGCCGGCAATCCTCCTCCCTGGCAACGTCTGCGGCGAAAGAATCCGCGCGGCCTTCTTCGGCGCGAATCGCCGCGGCGGTTTGATGCGCGAGCGCGGCGTCAAGATCGGCGACCATTACCGCCGCGCCCGCGCGCGCACACATAATCGCAGTTGCGCGCCCATTGCCGATCGAGAGCGGTTCGCCCGGATTGGGTGGACCGTTAGCGCCGCCGCCCATGACCAGCGCGATTTTTCCGTCAAGTCGTCCCATCCCGCGCCTCTTTCTGCCGTCGAGATTGAGCAACAGATACCGCAAAAACGGCGCGATTGCACGACGCGGTTTGTGTAATAGCGCCGACCGGCTGCGAGTGTCAGAATTGCGGCTGTCGGCGCCTCGTCGAATCGGGATGCGCCGATAACTATCGCAAGCAGGTCGCGTCCGTGGCTTCGCTGATTCCGTGTTCGCGGCAGATGTCGGCCGCTCTGGCCCTCCGCCTGACGCAAGGCCCGCAAGATCTGCGCTTCGTATGTCCCTTCTTCGCACCTGCGGGGTTTTGATCACCTCTATGCTGAACGCGAACTCGCCGAATGGGCGGGCCGCCTGAAGCGGATACGGGGAGTGCGGCGAGCCTTCGTGATTTTCAACAACTGTTACAGTAACTTCGGTGTGATGAACGCCACCACGATGAGCCGGATGCTTGAGCGTTGAGCCGAACCCGATGGGAAGATTACGCCTCTATCAGTTCGCGGACAGCCCCTTCTGCGCAAAGGTGCGCAAAATTCTCGATTACAAGGGTGCCCCGTACGATCTCGTCGAGGTGGACTATCTCAATCGCGCGGAGTTGCTCGAAGCTTCCGGGCAACTGATGGTGCCGGCGCTGACGCTTGAGAGTGGCGAGACGATCGCGGATTCCGATCGGATCGCTGAACGGCTCGAGACGGAATATCCGGAGCCGACGATTTTCCCGGCACAGTGGCGCGGAATCCATCGTGCGCTCGCGCGCTACTTCGACAGCGAACTCGAAGATGCACTATTTCGCGCCGCGATTCCGGCGATGCTTGCTTATTGGAGGCAGCGCGGTAGTGGCTACGAGGCGCTGTGGCGATTAATCCGCGAGCGCAAATACGGCGCGGGTTTCTGCGACCAAATGGTCCGCGATCATGCGCAAAATCGCGAGCGCGCGGCGTCGATGCTCGCGCCGCTCGACGAGGATTTGAGCGGGCGCGCGTTTATCCTCGGCCGGATCGGCTATGCGGACTTTGCGCTGTACGGACAGCTAGCCAGTTTCGCGATCGGCGGAAAGCTCGATCTGGGGCCGCTGGTTAATCTACACGCCTTCTACGATCGGATGGATCGGATCACGGCGGTGCTCGACGCGGAATAGCCGTCGGGATACGGCGGCAGAGCTTTTCTAGCGGCGGGCGGCGAGCGGCGCGGGACCCAATACTCCGGCGGCGCGCGCCACGCGCAAGGTCAGGAGCGTGTTCACCAATTCCCGCAGCTCGCGCCGCGCGGCTTCGTTCGGCGCGCCCTCCACAAAATCGCTCGATGAGAGATAGACGCTGGTCGGGGCAATCAGCGCTCCGAACCAGGTCAGAACGTCGCGCAGATGCCAGTCCACGCCGAGATAATGATGCGGCGTGGCGCCGATCGCGACGATCCCGCAGGGCTTGCCGCGCAGCGCCTCCACCGGCAGATGGTCGAGCAGATTCTTGAGTGAGCCCGAGAACGAGCCGCGATAGACCGGACTGAAGAGCAGCAACGCCTCGGCGAGCGTGATGCGCGCGACGACGGTTGCGGTATCGTCGCGGAAGGCTTCGGGCGGCCGGCCGTCAGCGAACGCAAGTTTGTAATCGGCGAGATTGAGGCCGACGCAGGCGAGCGCCGGATCGGCCGCGCGCGCCGCCTCGAGCGTATATTCGAGCGCGCGCAACGAGCGCCCCGGCGGCGTCACACTACCCAGGATTCCAACCAGTGTTACCATGCTCCAATGTCGTAATCGTCAACGCGGAGTCGAGCAAGCCGATCGTTGTTGCGGTAGCGCAGGTATGCGCTATGGTCGCCCTCGGAGGCGACGCTGATGGAGAGCCCGATCAAACCTGGACCGCTGGCCGGAATCCGCGTGCTGGACCTCGGTCATTACATCGCGATTCCGATCCTGACGCGGATGATGGCCGACCTGGGCGCGGAAGTGATCAAGGTCGAAGCTGCGCCGCTCGGCGATCTGACGCGCTTCATGCCCTACATGCGCGAGGGCTACAGCGGCGGGTTCATCCAGCACAATCGCGGCAAGCAGAGTATCTGCGTTGACATCAAGACCGCGGAAGGCGTCGAGATCGTGCGCACACTCGCGCGCCAATGCGACGTGGTGACCGAGAATTACAGCCCCGGCGTCCTGCCCAAGCACGGCCTCGGCTACGAGGATTTGCGCAAGGAGAATCCGCGCCTGATCATGTGCTCGATTTCGGGCTTCGGCCAGGATGGGCCGATGCGCGATCGGATGGGCAATGACACCGTCGCGCTGGCGATGAGCGGCCTGATGCATTTGACCGGAAATGCGGACGGCCCGCCAGTCTATGTGGGGCTCTTCATCGCGGACGAGAACGCGGGCGTGCACGGACTCGCCGCAGTCTGCGCCGCACTCTACCATCGCGAAAGAACCGGCGTCGACCAGTATATCGATCTTTCGCTGCTCGAATGCATGTTTCATCTGCACGACACGGCGCTGCAGTACTACGTGATGAGCGAAGGCAAGTTGAATCCGAACCGCTTCGGTTCGCATCACTACCTGCTCGCGCCCTGCGGAATTTTCAAGGCGCGTGACGGCTATGTCGTGATCACGGTCGTGGACCATCATTGGGAGCGCTTCTGCGACGCGCTCGGGCGTCGCGAATGGATGACTGATCCACGCTTCGCCGATCGCGATGATCGGGCGGCCAACCGGATGGAGCTGGCAACGCTGATCGAGCAGTGGCTGCAATCCTTCGCGACGCGCGAAGAACCGCTGGCGATACTGGAAAAGGCGCGCATTCTGAGTGCGCCGGTCCTGGATATCGCCCAGATCGCCAACCATCCGGTGATTACGGAGCGCGGCGCGATGCAGAAGATTGATCATCCGGGGATCGGGCCGATCGCGCTGCCGAAGTCGCCATTTCGCATGTCGGAAACGCCGGCGATGATCCGTGCGCGGACGCCGCTTCTGGGCGAGCACAACGAAAAGGTTCTGGGTGGCTATCTCGGATACTCAGCCGACAAGATCGCGGCGCTGACGAAGGCCGGGATTCTCGTACAGGAGCCGCACGTCGCCGAGCTGCGCGCCGACGGCCAAATCGCCTAGCAGGCGGCCGCTCAAGCGCTTTAGCACTCCGACGGAACTGGGTCAGATCACTTTGCGATCGCGCAGTGACGCGATTTCGCCAGCGTTGAGACCAAGCTCAGTCGCGTAGAACTGATCATTGTCCTTGCCTAGCGTAGGCGCCGGCGAGCGCGGAACGTTGGGCTCGCCGTCGAGGCGGAGCGGCGAGGTGAAGATCGTCATCGTGCCGAGTTCCGGATGGTCGATTTTGCGCAACGAGCCGCGCTCGTGCAGATGCGGGTCCGCCATCACCTCGTCGAGGTCGTTGACGATTCCGCCGAGGACGTCGTTGGCGGCGAGCATATCCATGATTTCCTGACGAGTTTGCTGCTGCGTCCACGCCGCGACGATCTGATCAACTTCGTCCTGCCGCTGGCGTCGCGCCGCGAGGGTGGCGAAGCGCGCGTCATCACCCAGTTCGGGATGACCCATCAGCGTGCACAGCTTTCGCCAGCGCGGGTTATCCGATGCCAGGATCATCACCCAGCCGTCGGCGGCCGGGTAGGTATTGTAAGGCACGACGTAGCCACCCGGTGACCGATTGCCGTCGCGAAGTTGTTGGATACCCATCCCGCGTGCGCCGATATGCGATGAGAGGCTCGGGATAGTCGATTCCTGCAGCGAGAGCTCCACCATCAGCCCGGTGCCGGTGCGATCGCGCTGACGCACCGCCGCGAGGATTCCGGCGAACAGATGGGTTGCGCCGAGAATATCGACGACGGCGGGACCGGCTTTCAAGGGCGGGCCGTCGATCTCGCCGGTCACCGCCATCACGCCGGTGTTGGCCTGCACGACCGGATCGAAGGCCGGCAGATTGCGATTGGGCCCGGTCAGGCCGTAGCCGGTGCCCGAGGCGTAGATCAGTTTCGGGTTGAGCGCGCGTAGCGTCTCCCAGCCGACGCCCAGCTTGTCCATCGTGCCGGCAGCGAAATTCTCGACGACTATATCGGCCCTGGTGACGAGCCGCTTGAAGAGTGCGCGGCCCTCTTCGCTCTTGAGGTTGAGGGTGATCGCGCGTTTGTTGGAATTCACCAGTGCGAACGGGATGCCGAAAGGCTTGCCCGGAGAGCGATAGAGCGCGCGAATCCCGTCGCCATACGGCGGAGCTTCTATTTTGATGACGTCGGCGCCGAGGTAGCCGAGCAGCATCGTGGCGTAGGGGCCATTGTAGTAATGCGTCAGATCGAGGACTCGCAGATCGTCGAGGGGCAGTGGTTTCATCGATTAACCTAACCCACGCGCGTGGCGTGAGGCGCGCCTGCCCTCTCCCGGTTCAGGGAGCGGGGTGTAGAGATGCGATACCCTCAGACGAGGACGCCGGTTTTGCGCAGTTGCTCGACGCGGTCGCTGGTATAGCCGAGCAAAGACTTCAAGACCTGCTCGGTATCGGCGCCGCGAATGGGCGCGGATGAACGGACCGCACAGGGTGTGCCCGACATCTTCCACGGAATCCCGGCATGTTTGCGCTTGCCAATTTCCGGATGATCGAGCTGCACGAGGTAGCCGCGCTCGCTCAGATGCGGGTCTTCGGCAACGTCCTTGTTGCTGAGCGAGGGAAAGGCCGCGACACC
This sequence comes from Candidatus Binataceae bacterium, assembly GCA_035308025.1. Taxonomy (NCBI): domain Bacteria; phylum Candidatus Binatota; class Binatia (SeqCode); order Binatales (SeqCode); family Binataceae (SeqCode); species Binataceae bacterium (SeqCode). The sequence continues at coordinate 118,178 of DATGHL010000026.1, read as the reverse complement.
GACGGCCTGCAGTTTGCGCGCGACCTCCCAGCGATCCTGCTTGATTGTCCACGCGGTAACCAGCTCATCGAGCGCGTCCTCGTTTTGCTTGCGCAGCGGTGCAGTCTTGAAGCGAGCGTCATCCGCGAGGGCGGGATTGCCCATCACACCACACAGCGCGCGCCACTCCTCCTCGCTGCCGACCGCGATCGAAACCCACTGGTCGTCGCCCGCCGCGCGATAGCATTCGTGCGGCGCCATCACGATGTCGCGATTACCCGCGCGCACCGGCTCGCGCTTGGTCATCTCGTACTGCATCAGTCCCTCGGGCATCAAGACCAGTACGGCCTCGAGTTGCGACTGATCGATATACTGGCCCTCGCCGGTCATCGCGCGCTGATTTAAGGCGGCGAGCAGCGCGAAGGCGCCGAAGACGCCGGCGTTGGGGTCGGGATAGGAGATGCCGATTTCGGCCGGTTCGAGACCGCGATAGCCGGTGCCGAAGAATAGCCCGGCCGCAGCGGAAGCGGGCGGACCATAGCCGACGAAGCCCTTGAAGGGTCCGGTCTGGCCGTAGCCGGACATCGAGATCTGGATAAGATCAGGACGGAATTTCCGCAGCTTGTCGTAGCCGAGCCCGAGCTTCTGCATCACGCCCGCGGCGAAATTATCCACGACGATGTCGCATTGCTTGACCATCTCGCAGACAAGTTCGACGGTCTCGGGCTTAGCCAGGTTGAGCAGGATGCTCTTCTTGCCCTGGCTATACTGATTGAAGTAGCCGGCGCGATTGTGCCCGGGGACGTCGTCGGCGAAGGGCGGAAGGTAGCGCGTCACGCAGGGGCGCAGGGTGCATTCCGCGCGAATTACTTCGGCGCCGAGATGCGCGAGCTGCATCGTGCAGAAAGGACCAGCCCAGGCCCAGGTGAAGTCGAGTACGCGGATTCCATCAAGTGGCGCATTTGCCATCGCAATTTCCTCCGGAATCAGGCCACGCCCGCCTGGCGCAAAGCCCTTAGCTGATCTTTGGTCATGCCCAGTTCGGCACAGTAAACTTCCTCGCTATGCTGACCGAGTCGCGGCGCCGGACGCCGGAGCGCCCACGGCGTCGCGCCGTAGCGCGACGGCATCCCGGGCAGGGTCAATTTGCCGACGCCGGGTTGATCGAGTTGCACGAAGAAATCACGTTCCTTCAAATGCGGATTGTCGAAGAGGTCGCGCATGGTGTTGATCGGCGCGAAGGGGACGCGGGCGTTCTGGGCGGCCTGATAGAGGTCCTGCACTTTCCATCCGGCGATCCAGTCTGACATCAGGGCTTTGAGGGCGTCCATGTTCGCGCCGCGGCTCAGGCGGTCCTTGAAGAGATCGTCGGCGGCCCATTCGGGATTGCCCATCAGCTCGACCAGCCGCTTCCACTGGTCTTCTTCGACCGCGAGCACAAAGATTTGGCCGTCGGCGGCGTCGGCGATAAACCAGGGTCCGATTATGCGCGCGCCCAGGCGCGAGGTTTCGCGGCCGGCGTATGTGTAATGGACCAGGTTGTTCTCGAGCATCGCAGTGACGGTCTCCTGCTCCGAGACCTCGATCACCTGCCCTTTGCCCGAAGTGAGCCGGCTGAAGTGCGCGGCCATAACGGTGAATGCGGCGTGCGCGCCCGCCTGGAAATCGCACTGGCTGCCGAACGCCTTGAGCGGCGGTAAGTCGGCATAGGGCGACGCGCCCGGACTGAGATTCGCCCAACCGGAGGCGTTGGCTGCCGTCAGCTCGTAGCCTTTGTAATTCGCATAAGGGCCGGAGTCGCCGAACATCGAGATGCCGGCGATGATCAGTTTCGGATACTTGGCTGAGAGGGCCGCGCCGTCGAGTCCCTGCGCGGCGCGGTCGGCGGGCGCGACGTTATGGATCAGGACGTCGGCGCTCGCGAGCAGCTTGCCGAGCAGTTCGCGTCCTTCGGGCCGGGTGAGGTCGGCGACGACGCCGCGTTTGTTCGCATTGAGATAGATGTAGAGGCCGCTTTTCTCAGAATCAGGCTTGTCGTCCGGAAAGGGACCACGACGGCGCGTCAAATCTCCGCCCGGCGACTCGACCTTGACGACTTCGGCGCCGATATCGGCGAGCATCTTGGCGGCGAAGGCGGCCGAGATACCCTCGCCGCACTCGACGACTTTGATCGCGCTGAAAGGCGATCGCGTTTGCTTGTCCACGTTGGCTTCCTTGTGAGCTGGATATGCAGATTTCTTATCGCGTTGCCCGTCGGTAACACAACTCTGATCGCTTGAAGAAGACGGGCCGGGATTTTTTCCAGAACTGCACGGGAAGCGGGCGGGGCGGCGTGATGACGCCGCCCCGCCCACTCAGGCTAGAAGTCTAGCAGGTGCCGGAGCGCAGGACCTGTCCGGGCATCGCGCCGCTCAGCTTACCTTCGTGGTAGAGCTCCTGGCCGTTTACGATCACGTTCTCGATACCCCGGGCGGGCATCACGAGACGGCGGCCGCTGCCGGGAAGATCATCGCGCATCTCGCCGCGCTTGTTCGAGCCAACCGTGTTGTAATCGAAAACGACGACATCGGCGGCCATGCCGGGCATCAGACGGCCACGGTTTTTGATCCCGAAGAAATCTGCGGGCTCCGAGGTGATCCGCTTGATCGCGTGTTCCAGGGTCATCACCTGCTTTTCGCGCACCCAGCGGCCGAGCAGGTAGGTGCAATAGCCGGCGTCGCAGAGCATATCGACGTGCGCGCCGCCGTCGCTGAGTCCAACCATCACGCGCGGATCGGTGATCAGTTCGGGGATGCGCTCTTCGTTGGCGTTGAAGAGCTCCATCGTGTACTCGACGCCGAGGTCGTCTTCGAGCGCGAGGTCGAGGAAGGCGTCGACGCCGTCGCAGCCGCGTTCACGGGCGACATCAGCGACGCTGCGGCCCACTAGCGGCGCGAAGGCCGGGTTTTTCACTTCCTTGATTTCGAGCCGTTCCCACTTGCCGTTGAAGACGGCCGGCCGCTTGAGCGTTTCGCGGAAGGCGGCGCGGAACTGCGGATCGCGATAGACCGCCTTCTGGGCCTCCGGCGGCTGATTGAAGACCGGATTCCAGCAGTCGAGGTTTGCGAAGATGAACGGCGCGCGGAGGTTGATCTGAATCAGTAGCGGGCGGCAGGTGACTTGCGGGATGCCGCCGCGGCGGATGAGCGGTTCGGCCTTCTTGAGGGTCTGCATGCAGGCATCAGGCATGTCGTCGCGGTTGAGCACGGCCAGCCAGGTGACCGGGCGGCCGCTTTCGGTCAGCAGGAGGTCGAGGAATTCGTATTCCTCGTCGGTGAGTTCGCTGACCGATTTGGTCAACGCGAGCTCCATCGAGCCCTTGCCCAACTCCTTGAGGGCGTTGGCGTAGGCCTTGAATTCGTCGCGACTGGCGTTGCGGCAGGCGATCGGACGGCCCTTGTAACCGATATGCTGCGGGACCGCCGTGGTGGTGAAACCCATCGCACCGGCGGCGACCGCTTCTTTCAGCAGAGCTTTGATCTTCGCGGTCTCGTCGACGTTGGCGGCGCGCTCCATCGATTCCTCGCCCATCACGTAATGACGGAAAGGGGTCAGCGCGGCCAGGAAGCCGAGGTTGATTCCGCTGCCGCGCCGTTCGGCGGCGTCGAGATATTGCGGAAAGGTTTCCCAGTCCCAGGTCACGCCTTTGCTCAAAACGTCGAAAGGTATGGCTTCGACGTTGACCAGATCCCAGGCCGCAATCGCGTGCGCGTCAGGTTTGCAGGGCGCGATACCGACGCCGCAATTACCCATCACCACGCTGGTGACGCCATGCCACGACGACGACGTGATGTAGGGATCCCAGCAGATCTGCGCATCGTAATGGGTGTGCGGATCAATGAACCCGGGCGCGACGATCAGGTCCGACGCGTCGATCACTTTTTTGGCGCTGTCGGTGACTTGACCGATCTCGGCGACTTTGCCGTCCGCGATCGCGACGTCAGCGCGGCGCGGTTTAGCACCGGTACCGTCGACCACCGTGCCGTTTTTGATGAGAAGATCGTAGGACATCGAGAACCTCCTTCGCTTAAATCAGCGCCGGGGAATGGCCTTGAGAGTCGTCACTAGAACTCCCGGCGGATTGCGGACGGCGCCTTGATGCAGTTCCGCATCCTCTGGCCAAAGCGGGAAACGGTGAAAAAGTGAAATCTTTCCTTAAGCAACCAACAAGAGAAACTAATCCAGTAAGGGGCGCTTTGGCAAGGCCGCCAAGCGAAAGGATTCCGAGTCGGGATTTTCCTCGAACGCACCTTGCAGACTCTCCTGCTCGCTCCGCACGGCAACCGCGCTGCGCTAGTGCCTTATTCCGAGGTCGCGAGGAAGCCGCCGGCCACAATCGTCAGGGCGAAAGCGGAGATGCGCAGCACTGCGGAGGGAATGTCGGTCGGGAGGCGTTCGCCGAAAGCGAGGATGCCGCCGATGATCGGCACCAGATTGGAGCAGGCCGACGACAACGGCATCGCGATAATCCCGCGCGCCGAGTGGAAAGCATTCTGCAGCAGCACGAGTCCGCCCAGATTCGTCGCAATCGTCAGATAGAGCCATGGGCTGGCGAAGATCGCGGCGACCGGCGCGTGCGGCGCCGCCGCGTAGGCGTCCGTGAGCGCCTTGGCGTAGAGGCTGCCGAGGCCAAAAGCGACGCCTGATGCAAGCGCCGGCGCGATGCCGCTCGTACGCAGCCGCGCGCTCAAGTGCGGCGCCGCGGCGAGCAGAATTCCAGCAAACAGGAGGATCCCGAGCATGCGCCGATCGCCGGGGCGTTCGGCCGCGCCGCCATGCAACGACAGGGCGAGCAAAAGGATCGCCGCCACCACTGCGCTGATCGCGAACCACTCGCCCGCGCCCGCGCGCTCGTGCAGGAAAAGCGCGGCGAAAAGGACAAACACGGCGACATTACCTTGCATCATCACAGCGAGCATCGAGACCGGCGCGCCACTCAGAGCGATCATGTAGAGCGCGAAACCGGCGGTTTGGATCGCAATCCCGGCGGCCCACAGCGGGTCGCGCAGCCAGCGAATAGCGATGCGCAGGCTGCGCCGGCCCTCCGCGGCCGGCAGCGCGGCGCTGCGGCTTTTCATAATCACGAGACCAACTCCAAGCAAGACGCTGGCGGCCGTCCCGATGAGCAGAAACAGCGCAGTCCGATCAGCCATTCACTCGGCGTCAGCCATTGCCTTCGAGCCGGTTACTGACCCTGCGTCAGCCGGCACTTCGCGCATCACGCCGCCAGCGAGGATCTTGAGCCGTCGCTCCCCCCAGCGGACTTCGTTGCCCGTCAGGCAGGCGAACCAAATAGCGGTCATGACGAGATCCTTGAGCGGCGCGAGCCAGGCGTCGCGGCCCAGCTCGGGCATCGCGAGCACCCGCCGGATTATCAGGCGCGCCATCGCGACGCGGGCGAGAATAACCACTGCGAAAACCCCGGTTGCAAGCAAGCTGAACTTCATCGCGAGCAGAAACAGGATCGCCCAAAAGGGCCCGTGCACCAGAATCGTTGCGAGGCTGGCCGGCCGCGTGGTTTTGTAGGTGCGCGCCCAGCGCATCTGATGATGCCAGAAATCGGCGAAAGTTTTTTCCGCGCAGACCGTGGTCACGATCGAGCTCGAGAGTTTCACGGTATAGCCGGCCTTGGCCACGAGGTTGCCGAGATAATAGTCGTCGGCGAGGACGTCCTTGAGCCGGGTGAAGCCGCCGGTCGCGGCGAGCGCTTCCCGTTTGATCGCGATCGTCGCGCCGAGCGCGTAGTGAATCGGCTCGATCGCCGCCGAGATCATCACTTGCGGAGCGAAGTCGGTGTTGACGCAGAGGGCTTCGAGCCGCGAGGCCAGAGAGCCGAGCGGCCTGGCGCGATAGATACAGGTCACGATGCCGAGCTTTTCGTCGGCCATGAGTTCGCCGACGATGTGTTGCAGGTGATCGCGTGAGATTGCGATATCGGCGTCGCTCAGGACGAAAATTTCGGCGCGCTCAGCCCGTTCGGCCATGCGGATGAGTTTGCCGACCTTGCGATTGGTGCAGGCGGGCGCTTCGCCGACGATCAGTGTAATGGGCTTGAACTTGTATTGAGCGCGCAGCGAAACCGGAACCTCAGTGGCGGAATCCTCGTAGCTGGAGACCGCGAAGTAGTATTCGATGCGGGGATAGTCAGCTTCGAGATAACTGGTCAGGTTGGCCGTTAGACCTTCGGGACGGCCGCGCAGCGGCTTCAGCACGGCGACGCGCGGCGCAATTTTCGGAAGCGACGGCCGAGCTTCGTGCGCGCGGTGCGCAAAGCGCATCGCCGCAATCGCCGCAACGGCATAGTACGTCAGCGAGGTACCAACGCCGATCAGAGCAACTATGGCGAGAACAGACATTTGAGATCGGACCGGGCGGCGCCGTGCTACTCACACTTTGCGCCGCCCCTCGCGAGCCGTCGCTAGGCAGCCTGCGCACTTTGCGGCGAATTGCGCACTTGCGCGCGCCGCTGGCGCATCGTCGAGAGAAATTGCGCCCCTTCTTTCAGCAGGCGCTTGCACTCCTCGGACGAGCTCAGCATCTTGCGCACCGACTTGAAAATATATTTCGGGCGGAAGTAAAAGCTGCGGTAGAAGCGCTCGACCGACTGATAGATCTCGTCAGCGCTGAGACCTGGATACTGCACCGAGCACTTCTGATAGCCCGAGGCGTCGAGCAGCGGGTCAATCGCCAGATAGCCATTGGCGCTCACGTACTCGAACAGCTCCGTCCCCGGGTAGGGCGAGGCCAGCGAAACCTGGATGGTCTCGCAATCCATCTCGCGCGCAAACTGCATCGATTCGGCGATCGTCGCGCGGCTTTCGCCCGGCAGCCCGAGGATGAAAGTTCCGTGAATCAGGATGCCGACGTCATGGCAGTCTTTGGTGAAGCGGCGGGCGCGGTCGATGCGCACGCCCTTTTTGATGTTCTTGAGAATTTCGGCATTGCCGCTCTCATAGCCGACGACGAACAGGCGCAACCCACCATCCTTCATGATCTTAAGGGTCTCGTAATCGACGTTAGCGCGCGAGTTGGTTGACCAGGTAATCCCGAGCGGTTTGAGCAACTGCGCGATTTTGCGCGCGCGCATCGCGTCGGCGGTGAAGGTGTCGTCGTCGAAGAACAACTCCTTCATTTTGGGGAACTTCGCCTTCATCGCGGCGACTTCTTCGTAAACATTCTCGGGGCTGCGCACGCGGTACTTGTGACCCTGGGTGACCTGTGGCCACAGGCAAAAAGTGCAGCGCGCCGGACAGCCGCGGCCGGTGTACATCGAGACGTAGGGATAATTGCAGTAGGGGCTGTTGTAGCGCAGGTAATCGAGGTTCTGCGCATAGACCTCGGTGACGAACGGCAGCGCATCGAGCTCTTCGTTACTCAGGATCGAGCGATCCGGATTGTGATGGAGCATCCCGTTGCGCCGATAGCTGATCCCGTTAACCTTGCCCCAATCCATCCCCTGAGCAACCTCGACCATCGAGTGATCGAACTCCTTGCGCGCGGCGATATCGATCGCCTGCGAGAGCTTGAGGGTCTCTTCGGCCCGCGCCGTCGGATGGCCGCCGACGAAAGCAATCGTGCAGTTGCGGTTCGCGGCTTTGATCGATTCCGCCGTGCGGATGTCCATAGTCAGCGAGGGGGTCGAGGTGTGCAGGACTACAAGATCGTAGTTCTTGGCCTCGGCCACGGTCATTTCGGGGGTGAAATTGTGCGGCGGCGCATCAAGCAACCGTGCGCCCGGAATCAATCCCGCCGGATAGGCCAGCCAGGTCGGATACCAGAAGGACCAGACCTCGCGTGTCGCCTGGTAACGCGAGCCCGCGCCGCCGTCGAAGTCGTCGTAGGATGGCGGGTTGAGGAAAAGCGTTTTCATGTAATCCATGCAGGGTTCTCCGCGCCTGTCCGAAAGGTTAGGCAACATTATACAGCACCTTGGGGCGGTGCAATAAGCACTGCTGTTGGGCGAAGAGCCGCCGAATTTGGGCTGCTCTCGACGCGGCGCGAGCATAGCGGCTAGGATGATCTCGTGGCACAGCGTTCGCGGTCAGATATGTTCGACGTACTCGACGCCTTCGAGCGCGACCTCGACAATCTCTTCGACGACCTTCTGATCACTCGCTGGCGAGGTGCGGGTGCCCGCGTCGATGACCGCATTCAGACACCCCCCGGACTCCGCCATCCGCCGAGAACCGAGGTTATCGAGCACCGAGACCGCTACGAAGTTCGCATGGCGCAGCTTGCGGCCGATCGCGATCAAATCGATATCGAGGCGAGCGAGCGCCGGCTCGTGGTGCGGAGTGTCATGGCGACCGGCCCCACCGAGCGCGTCGTCGAATTCAAGCATCTGATTGAGCCGGAGGCGGTAACCGCGCGCTTCGAGGATCGGGGGCTGACGATCGTCCTGCCGAAGAGGCCCGGCCGCAAAATTCAACTGGCATAGTCGTTTCCTTCCTCAGTTCGCTTCATCAAAGGAAATCCCAGATGGCTGAGAATAGTGAGAGCGAGGGCTTGCGGACCGCGCTGCGGCCGGCCCCGCCGCACCCGGAACTAGCCGTCGCCGAGCTGCGCCACGCATCTCCCGCGAAGCCCGACGAACTCGAGCAGGCCTTCCGCGTGAGCGACGGCAATGAATTGCTCGGCCAGGAGCGCGCGCTCGAGGCGATTCGGCTGGCGCTGGGAATCGACGCGCCGGGCTACAACGTCTTTGTCAGCGGCATGCGCTCGCGCGAGGAACGCCAATCCGTCGTGCGGCTGCTCGAGGAGCGGGCGGCGGCGATGCCGACGCCGGGCGATTGGGTCTACGTCAACAATTTCCGCAATCCCGAAGAGCCGGTCGCGATCTATCTGGCGGCGGGGCAGGGCGTCGCACTGCGCAGCCGCATGCAGGAGTTGATCAGCTACATCCTCGATCAGCTCCCCAAGGCTTTTCGCCGTGAGGATTTCGACCAGGAGCGCACCGCCTTGCGTGAGAAGTACAGCAAGCGCGCACAGGAGCTGTTCGGCGCGTTCGAGAATCGCGCGCGCGAGCGCGGCCTCGGCCTGCGCGCCGGCCCGGGCGGACAGATGATGTTTATCCCGTTGATTCGCGGCAAGCAGCCGGAGTCGCCCGAGGAGTTGCAGCGCGAAATGCAAGCGCTATCCGAGGCAGAGCGCGACGCACTGGGCAAAGCGCAGGGCGAGCTCCAGGGCGAACTCGCGACGCTGATGATGCGCCAGCAGGAGATCACGCGCGAGCTGATTGCGGATATTCGCGCGATCGAGCGCGCTTTCGCGAGCCGCCTGATTAGTCCGGCGATCACCGCGCTGAAGGACTTCTTCAAGAACCCGGCGGTGGCGAGCTATCTCGATCAGGTGACCGAGCACATGCTGAGCCGCCTCGAGCGCTTCCGCGAAAGCGAGCCCGACGGGTCGGACGACGGCGAGCTCCCCGGGCGTCCGCCGCAACGCCCCGGCGCCGAGCGCTTTGGCGACTACCAGATTAACGTGCTGGTCGATAATTCTGGCCGCAGCGGAGCGCCAGTGATCAGCGAAGACGCGCCGAGCTACCGCAACCTGTTCGGCACGATCGACCGCGTTATCGATCCGATGGGCCGTTCCGCCACCGACTTCACACGCATCATCGCCGGCTCGTTTTTGAAGGCTCACGGCGGTTTTCTGCTGCTGGACCTCGAAGACGCCGTCGTCGAGCCCGGCGTCTGGAAGACCCTCAAGCGCGCGCTCCGGAGCGGTCGCCTGACAGTCGAGACCTTCGAGCCGATGCCGTTTTTCTCGCTCAGCGGAATCAAGCCGCAGCCGATCGAAGTGCGCAACAAGCTCGCGGTCCTGGGCGGGGCTCAGCTCTACAACCTGCTCTATTTTTACGATCCCGAATTCGCGCAACTGTTCAAGATCAAGGCCGAGGTCCGGCCGGTGATCGACGCCACTGAAGCGGCGGCGCTGCACTACGCCGCGCGTATCGGGATGCTGGCGCGGCGAGAAAACTTGCCGCCCTTCGACGGTCAGGCGCTGAGCGCGATCGTCGAGTATGGGATGCGCCTGACGGGTAATCGCGGCCGCGTCGCCAGCAGCCTCGAGCCGATCGAGGACCTGGCGCGTCAGGCGGCCTACTTCGCCCGCGCCGCGCAGGCCGCGCTCGTCATCCGCGCGCACGTCGAACGCGCGCTGCGGGAGCATGCCCTCCGCCTCAACTTTATCGAAGAGGAAATTCGGCGGCTCATCGCCGAAGGCACGATCATCGTCGAACTGGAGGGCGCGGCCGTCGGTCAAATCAACGGGCTGGCGGTGCTCGATGTCGGCGGCTACAGCTTCGGGCGGCCGTCGCGCGTCACCGCCACCGTTGCCGTCGGTCAGGCGGGCCTCATCAATATCGAGCGCGAAGCCCGTCTTTCCGGCTCCACTCACGACAAAGGCATTATGATCCTCAGCGGTTTTCTGCGAAATCGCTTCGGGCAGGAACGGCCGCTGACGCTCTCCGCCAGCATCTGCTTCGAGCAGTCGTATTCCGGTATCGACGGCGACAGCGCCAGCTCGACGGAACTCTACGCGCTGCTCTCCGCGCTTAGTGGCGTCCCGCTTCGCCAGGATCTTGCGGTGACCGGATCGGTGGATCAGTTCGGCGCCGTGCAGGCGATCGGCGGGGTCAACCAGAAGATCGAAGGCTTCTTTCGCGTCTGCAAAGCGGTCGGGCTTACCGGCCGCCAGGGCGTGATGGCGCCGCGCGCAAATGTGCGCAATCTGATGCTCGATGACGAGACGATCGCCGCGGTCGAGGCGGGCAGGTTTCACATCTACACCGCCGACACGATCGAGCATGGAATCGAGTTACTCACCGGCGTGCGTGCGGGCACGATCGATGAACCCGGAACGATCTTTTATCTGGCCGCCAAACGGCTGCGCGAGATGGGCGACCGGCTGTGCGAGCAGCATCCGTCGGAGACGCGCGTAATTCACGAAGCGGCGTCCGCGCCGCCCGCGCCGCCGGGCGCGCCGGTCCCGCCCGAACCGCAGCGTTGAGCGATCCGATGCGGCGCTTCGCCGGAAGCCTCTAGCCTATGGCGCCAGATCATGAAGATTGACCTGCGCCTCGATCCTGCCGAAATGCCGCTGCTCATCGATCTGTATGAGCTGACGATGGCGGCGAGTTACTTCCAGCTTGGCTTCAATCAGCCCGCGACCTTCGCCGTGAGCGTACGGCGGATGCCGTTGCGGCGGGGCTTTCTCGTCGCGGCCGGGCTGGAGCGCCTGCTCGAGGCGGTCGAGGCCTTTCACTTCGATCAGTCAGCCTTGGATTACCTCAGTTCGCTCAAGCTCTTTGCGCCCGAGTTTCTCACGTGGCTGGGAACGATGCGTTTCACCGGCGAGATCTGCGCGATCACCGAGGGGACAGTTTTTTTTGCCGACGAGCCGATCCTCGAGATCACCGCCCCGCTGATCGAAGCTCAACTGCTCGAGACGCTCGTGCTCAACCAGCTCGGACCGGCAAGCTTGCTGGCGACCAAGGCAGCGCGCGTGATGCTGGCGGCGCGCGGCCGCAGCCTGATCGATTTTGGCTTGCGTCGCGCGCACGGCGCGGACGCCGGTCTGCTCGCCGCGCGTTCGAGTTACCTCGCCGGCTTTATCGGCACGTCGAACGTTCTCGCCGGCCGCCGCTACGGGATCCCGCTCTACGGCACTATGGCCCACAGTTACGTGATGGCGCATGACGGCGAACGCGCCGCCTTCGAGCATTACACGCAACTCTTCCCCGACCTCAGCGCGCTGCTCGTGGATACTTACGACACGCTCGCGGGCGTGGAGAATGCCGCGCGGGTCGCGCTTGAGCTCAAACGTAAAGGTCATAAACTTCAGGCGATTCGTCTGGACAGCGGCGACCTCGCCGCACTCAGCCTTGCCGCGCGCCGCGTTCTGGATCGCGAGGGGCTGCGCGAGGTCGCGATCTTCGCGACCGGCAACCTCGACGAATACCGCATCGATCAATTGCTCCGCGCCGGCGCGCCGATCGATGCGTTCGGGGTCGGCGCTGAGACCGCGGTCAGCGGCGACGCGCCGTCGCTAGATATGGTTTACAAGCTGGCCGAGTATGCCGGTGCGCCAAGGATGAAAATTTCGATTGGTAAAACCTCAGCGCCGGGGCGTAGGCAGATTTTCCGTGCGCTCAATCCCAAAGGCGGCTTCTACTCTGATCTGATCGCCTTGGCGCAGGAGGGCGCGGTCAGTGTCGCCCACGAATTCAAACCCGCACCGTCCGAGACGATCCCGCTCTTGCAGCGTGTCATGACTGGCGGCCATAGAATCGGCGCGCCTCCTGTGCTGGTTGAGTCGCGCGCACACCTGCTCGAGTCGCTGGCGCATCTGGAACAGTGCTACAAGGATCTCGAAAAGCCGGATTCTTACCCGGTGCGCCAGACTGCGGCGCTTGACGCGCTGGTGATCAGCGAACGGATGCGCAGCGCGCGCCGTCAAGAACGCTAGTGGAGCGGAGCGGAACGAGCAGGCGAGTCTGCGAGCTGCGTTCAGAATTACAGACACCGCTGACACCTGGAGCTGCGTCAAGATTGCAAGTCAGCCCTCGGCGGCGCCAGCGTGCCGATCTAGACGTTCGGCCGCCTTCACGAGACACCGTTCAGTCGCCAGCCAATCGATACACGGATCGGTGATCGAGACGCCGTATTTCAGTGCGGCGCGGTCGCCGGTCAGCGGCTGGTTGCCCGCCTCCAGATTACTCTCGAGCATCACGCCCATGATCGCCGGTTCGCCCGCACAAATCTGCTCGACCAGGGCCTCAAGCACGAGGGGCTGACGCGTGAAGTCCTTCGCGGTTTGCGCGTGCGAGCAATCGACAATCAAGCGCGGCGCGAGGGAGGCCTTCGCGAGCATCCGCCCGCACTCCGCGATGCTCGCCGCGTCAAAGTTGGGTGTTTTGCCGCCGCGCAATACGACGTGGGCGTCGGGATTGCCCGCGGTGCGCACGATCGCCGTGACGCCATCCTGGTTGATCCCGAGGAAGGCGTGCGGACGCCGCGCCGATTCAATCGCATTGACCGCGACTTGTAGATTGCCGTCCGTCGTGTTCTTGAAACCCACCGGCATCGACAGCCCGCTCGCCATCTCGCGATGGGTTTGCGACTCGGTCGTGCGCGCGCCAATCGCCGACCACGCGATCAGATCGGCGGTGTACTGCGGCGTGATTGGGTCGAGCATCTCGGTCGCCGCCGCCAGCCCCAGCCGCGTAATCTCAAGCAGCAGCCGCCGCGCGATTCGCAGCCCGGCCTGCACGTCGCAACTGTCGTCCATGTGAGGATCGTTGATCAGCCCCTTCCAGCCCACGGTGGTGCGCGGCTTCTCGAAATACACGCGCATCAGGATGAAGAGCTGCCGCTCGAGCCGGCGCTTCAGATCGGCGAGCCGGCGTGCATAATCGATCGCGGCTTCCGGATCATGAATCGAGCACGGACCGACGATACACAGCAGCCGCCGGTCCGCGCCGCGGAGCATCGCGCGAATCGTCTCGCGGGCCCCGAAGACCGTGTCCACAATCGCCTCGTCGATCGGCAATTCTGCCTTGAGAATCCGCGGCGCCGTTAAAGGTTCCGTGCCACGGATGCGAATATCCTGAATCTGCCGCGTCATAAGGGACTCATATTCTTAGCCGAACGCGGCGCTGCGACAAAGCGCAGTTCCCACTGAGGGTCTCTTTTCACCCGCGCGAAAGAGCGATAATCAGGACGGCAGGCGCAAGCGTCGTTAGAAATGGTGAAGAATTCGTCGGCAAGTTCCGCGACAGGTCCCTCGACAAGTTCTTCGAGGGGCACTCAGGCAGTTAACCCGCAGGCCGCGATCAAACGTCGCGCCCAGCGGACGTCCCGCCTGCGCCAACCGGCTTTCTGGAACGCCATAGCCGGGATGGGGTTAGCCCTGGCACTCGCCTGCGCGGTCGTCGCGGTGGAATTCGGCGCGCAATCGGGTCATCGCGCCGGTCAACTGCGACGTCATCTCGACCTGCTGCAGTCGCGGATCAGCCTGATGCAGGCTCATCTGCTGGTCGCAAATCGTGAGATTGCCGGACTGCGCGATCAGGCCGCAGCGCGCCGCGAGTTCACCCGCGTCCTCGCCACCCCCGACTGCCGAATCATTCACCTGTGGCCCGCCGAGCGGGCGCCCGGTCCGGCGGCTGTGATCGTGACGAGCCGGCGGCTGGCTGCAGCGGTGCTGGAAGTTACTGGATTGCCCGCCCTCGCACCGGATCAGCAGTACCGCCTTTGGTGGGTGCAACGTCACGGCCCGATGGTCCCCGCGCAGCCCGCGATACCGGCGGAAAAGGAGCATAACGGAATCGCAGTCGAGGAATCCGCCCCACCCATCGATACGATTGCGGCGGTGCTGATGCTGGAACGCAACGCCGACGGCAATCCACTCAGTTCACCGATTCTCAAAGGTGAGTTCCACGAACCAATGAAACGTTAAGGAGTTTCATGAAGTTATCGCGCCATTGGGGCGAGGCTCTTTGGCGGCGGGCCAAGCTGATTCCCGCAGGCGCTTCGATTCCGGCAACGCCCGACGTTGCGATCATCGGCGGCGGGGCGACTGGCCTGTCGGCAGCCTACCACCTTGCACGGCGCGGCCTGCGCGCCGTCGTCTTCGAGGCCGATCGCGTGGGTTCCGGCGCCAGCGGACGCACCGGCGGTATCGTGCTCGAAGGCACCGCGACCGGACCACGTCCCGGCGCGCGTGACTGTGTTCCGCAACTCGAACGACTCGTCACCGATCTCGGAATTGAATGCGACCTGCGCCTGCCCGGATGCTGGGAGATCGTTCATCAGGCGCGCGGCGGAGGCCGCCGCTTGCCCTGGTTCGACGATGGCGCTGCGATCAGCGTCGCGCGCACGGTCGCGGGCGGCTCGATCGAGCCCGGCGCGATGGTCGCCGGACTCGCCGAGGCCGCGATCGCCGCGGGCGCAATCGTGTTCGAACATCGGCGCGTCGCCGCGCTGAAACTTTCCGCAGCGCCTGCGCTCGAAGTCGAAGGAGAGGAAATCCATCCCGGCTACGTGATCGTCGCGCTCAACGCCTGGACTGCCACGCTGATTCCGCGAATGCCGGCCCTACGCAGCGCGCTGACCTATGCCTGCCTGACCGCGCCGCTCGATGACGCGACACTCACGAGCCTCGGCCTCGATGAGCGGATGCCTTTTTATACCGCTGATACGCCCTATTTGTGGGGGCGTGTGTGCGATGGCAGTATTGTCTTCGGCGCCGGGCTGAGCTTCAGCGAACCCGACGAGCTCGAACGCCTTGAGATCTCAGGCAGTGATTCGGTCGCTATTCTCGAGTGGCTCGAAGGCCGCGTCCGCGCGCTCAACCCCGCGCTCGCGAGAGTACCGATTGTCGCGCGATGGGCTGGGCCGATCGCTTTTCGCGAGGGCCTCATACCGCTCCTGATGCGCCATCCCAAGGCCGAGCGCGTGCTGATCGCGGGCGCCTACGCCGGGCACGGCGTTGCTTTCAGCGTTCATGCCGGGGCGCTGATGGCTGCGGCGATCGTCGACGGCGCGCCGCTACCGTCGTGGGGCATATCCGACATAAAATCTGCCTGATTCATGATGCTTGTTGGCAAGGTAACACTCACGAAGCGAAATTGGTCGCGGGGTATCGATGGCGAAGATAGTTGTCCTCCAGCATCATCCGGCTGAGACTCTGGGCGCGATCGCGGATGCGCTCGAAACTGCCGCGCTCGCCTGGCAATACATCCGCGTCCACGAGGGCCAGCCGATTCCCGAATCGATCCGCGGCGCCGGCGGCCTGATCGTCATGGGCGGTCCGCAGACCGTCTATCAGCTCGACAGTTTTCCCTATCTGCGCGACGAGATGCGGCTGATTGAGGCGGCGCTCAAGGAGAACAAACCGATCCTCGGCGTCTGCCTCGGCAGCCAATTGCTCGCCGCCGCCCTCGGCGCCAAGGTCTATCGCGGCGCGACCCGCGAGATCGGATGGTACCCGGTGCGGCTCACCGATGACGCCCGCGACGATCGCCTCCTGCGCGGCGTCGCGACCGAATTTACCGCCGCCCACTGGCATAGCGACGTGTTTGATCTGCCCGCAGGCGCGACCGCGCTCGCGTCATCGGAAAAGACCGCCCTCCAGGGCTATCGCTACGGCGAAAAGGCCTACGGCTTCCTGTTTCATGCCGAGATGACCGAGGAGATCCTCACCGCTCTGGTCGCAGAGTTCGGCGACGGTCTGAAGCGTGTCGGCCTCGATGGGAACGCGATCCTCGCCGCCGCGCCGCGCCATCTGCCGCAACTAGGCCAGATCGGTGCCACGGTCTTTGGCCGCTGGGCAAGTCCCATCCAGGGCACATGAGCGCGCGACCCATCGATCTGAAACTCGACGTTTGCCTCACCCGGCTTGATCGCCTATAACCACCCCAGATTGTGATGCCTGAGCTAGCGGTCAGTACTCCACGGCTCGCGCCGCTCCGCAACATCCTCGACCGAGCGCTCGCGGGCGCCCGTCTCGACGAAGCCGACGCGATCGCGCTTATTGAGTGTCCCGACGACATGCTGCCGGAGGTTATGGCCGCGGCGGCCGCGTTGCGCGATCGCGGCAAGGGTCGCGAGGTCAGCTATTCGCGCAAAGTCTTTTTGCCCGTCACCAATCTGTGCCGCGACCGATGCAGCTACTGCACTTTCCGCCGCGATCCCGGTGATCCCGGGGCCTGGACCATGACCCTGCATGAAATCGCCGCCTGGTCGAAGCGCGGCCTCGAGCTCGGATGCAAGGAAGCGCTGATGTGCCTCGGCGACAAGCCCGAGCTCGCCTTCAAGGAGTATCGGGAAACGCTGCGCGAGCGCGGCGCCAGCAGCACTATCGAGTATGTCGGGCAGGCTTGCGGCGCCGCGCTGGAGCAGGGACTTCTGCCCCATACCAACGCCGGCATCATGACCCGCGACGAGATGGCGATATTGCGGCCGTTCAACGCCAGCATGGGCCTGATGCTCGAAAGTATCTCGCCGCGCCTGCGCCGGCGCGGCGGCGTTCATCAGTGGGCGCCCGATAAGGATCCGGCGATCCGGATGCGCATGATCGACGAAGCGGGCGCGCTCAAGATCCCATTCACGACCGGAATCCTGCTCGGTATTGGCGAGACTCCGATGGAACGTGCGCAGAGTTTGATAGCGATTCGCGACTCGCACGAGCGCTACGGTCATATTCAGGAAGTGATTATCCAGAATTTCCGCGCCAAGCCCGAGATTCCGCTGGCGGACGCCCCCGAGCCCGATCGCTTCGAAATGGCGCGGGCGATCGCGACCGCGCGGCTCGTGCTCGGCCCTACGATGAACGTGCAGGCGCCGCCCAATCTCTCGCCGCACGAAATCGAACTCTTCCTCGACGCTGGAATCAACGACTGGGGCGGGATTTCGCCGCTCAGCAAGGACTACGTCAACCCCGAAGCGCCCTGGCCTCACCTTGAAGCCCTGGCGAATCGATGCGCGCGCGCCGGCTTTCACCTAATTCAGCGGCTCGCGATTTACCCCGACTATATCGATGGCGAGTGGGTCGATCCGGCTATGATGCCGCATATCAACCGCCTCGCCGCTCAGCTCACCGCGGAGGTCTAAGTATGAACCTCGAAGAGATGCTCGGCTTCGTCAACGAAGTCGAGGCGGCGCCATTGGGTCGCTTGATCGACCGGGCGTCCGCCGAGGTCCGAACTGCATTGAAGCGCAGCCTCGATCGCCAGGAACTCACGCCCGAGGAGGGCTTGGCGCTCTACACCGCAGACGGCGACGATCTGCGCGCCGTCGTCAAGTGCGCCGACCTGGCGCGCGCCGAGGATGTCGGCGACGAAGTCACCTACGTCGTCAATCGCAATCTCAACTTCACCAACATCTGCTTCGTCGGCTGCCAGTTCTGCGGCTTCAAGCGCCAGAAATGGGAATCCGACGCCTACGACCATTCCGACGAAACCATCCTCGCTAAAATCGCCGACGCTATCGCGCGCGGCGCCACCGAGGTCTGCATCCAGGGCGGGATCAACCCGGAGATGCCGCCGTTCAAATATCGCGACATCCTCGACACGATTAAGGCCGTATATCCCGATCTGCATATTCACGCCTTCTCGCCGATGGAGATCATGTACGGCGCGCGCCGCACCAACCTGCCATATCGTGAATATATCGCGATGCTGCGTGACCACGGGCTCGGCTCGATTCCGGGCACTGCGGCGGAAATTCTCGACGACGACATCCGCGAAATCTTGAGTCACAAGAAGGTCGATGTCGCCGCTTGGGTCGATATCATCACGACCGCACACTCACTCGGCGTGCCGACCACTTCGACCATCATGTACGGCCATCTCGAGCACCCGCGCCACGTCATCAATCACCTAAATCTCCTGCGTAATATTCAGAAGGATACGCACGGCTTTACCGAGTTCGTGCCGCTGCGCTTCATTCACGAAAACACCGTCCTGTTTCGCAAGGGATTGGTCTCGCCGCAACCGCTCGGCACGCTGGACCTGCAGATGTACGCTTTTGCCCGATTGTTCCTGCGGGGACAGATCGACAACCTGCAAACCTCGTGGGTCAAGCTAGGCGTCGATTGCGCCGCGGTCACGCTCAAAGCCGGCTGCAACGATTTCTCCGGCACTTTGATGGAAGAGAGCATCACCGCCGAGGCCGGCGGCACCGCGGGCGAGTTCGTCCCGGTTGATTTGATCGAGGAAAAGGCGCGCGCGATGGGCCGCGTGGCCGTCGAACGTACTACCACCTACAAGAAGCTGTACGGCAAAAGGGCACCCAATGGCGCGCGGCCGATCTCCGAGTCCTTCACGAACCACGATAACCACGCTTGCGGGGGGGGTGGGGGCCGCTAAGTTTATCCGCGGGTTGGTCCGCCGCTTCGACCCGCGGCTGCTGAACATCATCGTCAACACGGGAGACGACGAGCAGTTTTACGGACTGCACGTCTCGCCCGACGTTGACACGATCATCTACACGCTCGGCGGCGTCGTGAATCGCGCCAACGGTTGGGGCCTCGCGGACGAGAGTTTCCATGCCCTCGATGCGCTCGGCCGCTTCTTCGGCAAGCCCTGGTTCAATCTGGGCGATCGCGATATCGCGACCCATCTATACCGCACCGAGCGGCTGCGCGCCGGCGCGACCATCACTGAGGTCACAGCGGAAATAGCGCGATGCTTCGGCGTCAAATCGCGCATCTTGCCGATGAGCGACGATCGGGTTCATACCCACGTCAAGCTCAAGGGCAAATCCGCGCTCCCGTTCCAGGAATACTTCGTGCGCGGGCGCGCGCGCGGCGCCGTCGAAAGTATCGAGCTGCGCGGGATCGAACGCGCCGCCCCCGCGCCGGACGTGATTCCCACCATCGTGCGCTCGCACGCGATCATTCTCGCCCCGTCGAATCCCTTCGTCTCGCTCGGACCGATCCTGCAACTCGACGGCGTCCGCGACGCGCTCTGCTCGGTGCGTGACCGTGTCGCCGCGATTAGCCCGATCGTCGGCGGCAAACCGGTCAAGGGGCCGGCCGACAAGATGATGCGCGGTCTCGGCCACGAGGTTTCGCCACTCGGCGTCGCGCGGCTCTACCGGGATTTTGCGGGTCTCTTCGTGCTCGATAAGATCGACAGCCGCTATCTCGAGCCGATTCGCGATCTCGGTCTCAATGCCATCGCGACCGACACCATCATGGGCACACCCGCCCGCGCGGAGCGCCTCGCCACCGTCGTGCTCAACGCACTCGAGGTATAGTATCAGTCGATTATGGCTTCGCTGACGCTGACCGCCCTTGAAGGTATCCCGATAGTGCGGGAGGGCGATAACCTCGCCGAGTTGATTGCCCTTGCGCTCGACGCGATGCGATTGACCCTCGCGCACGGCGACATCCTTACCGTCTGCCAGAAAATCGTCTCGAAGGCCGAAGGCCGGATTGTCGATCTTACTAGGGTCGAGCCGTCTGAGATGGCTCGTAAATTCGCCGCACGCTGGGATAAAGATCCACGCGCGGTTGAGCTGGTTTTGCGCCAGACCAGCCGCATCGTGCGAATGGATAACGCTGTCTTGATCGTCGAAACCGGCCCGGGGTGGGTTTGCGCCAACGCCGGCATCGACGAATCCAACAGCCTCGCCGACGACCGCGCGATTCTGCTGCCCGAAGACGCCGACGCCTCAGCGGTCAGACTCCGCGCCGGGCTCAAGCGGCTAACCGGAGCGCAGATCGCCGTGCTCATTACCGATACCTTCGGCCGGCCCTGGCGCGACGGCCTGACCGAGGTCTGTCTGGGCGTCGCCGGGATCGACCCGATGCTCGATTTGCGCGGCACCGCCGACCTCGGCGGCCGCGAGCTCCACCATACGGTAATTGCAATCGCCGATCAGATCGCCGCCGCCGCCGGCCTCTTGATGCCGAAGGCCGGAGCGACGCCCGCCGTGCTGGTGCGCGGATACCAATATCAGCCGGCCGAGGGCGTCAGCGCCAAAGCCTTGATCCGTCCAGCATCGTCTGACCTTTTTCGCTAGAGTTGTCTTAGGTGAAATCGTTGAAAGCTGCCGCAATCAAGGTCCCGGCGGCCGCATTATCCGATCCGGCCCACTACGTCCGCGATGATCTGAGTCGCGCAGAGCATCGGCTCGCCGGCCTGCTCGATTCCCGCGAGTCGCTGATCAGCGAGATCTGCCATTACCTGGTCGACGGCGCGGGCAAGCGTCTGCGGCCGCTGTTCGTGATGCTGGTCTATCGCGCTTGTGGGGGCAGCGATCACGCGGTAGCCGACGCGATCGATTCCGCGATCGCGCTCGAACTTATTCACTCTGCGACCCTGCTGCACGACGACATTATCGATACTGGGATGCTGCGGCGCGGTAAGCCCTCGGCCTATGCGCGCTATGGCGTGGCGGGCTCGCTGATCGCCGGTGATTTTCTTTTCAGCCGGGCCTTCGAGTTATGCGGCCGCTTCGACGAGCGGCTGGTGCGCACGGCCGCCCGCGCCTGCATCCAGCTCACCGAGGGCGAAGTGATGGAAGGCCGGCTGCGCCATCAGACCGCCGCGACCGTGGATGACTATCTCGCGATCATCACCCGCAAGACCGCCTCGCTGTTCGCTGCCGGCGGTCGCGTCGCCGCCGACCTCGCGGGCGCTACGCCTGCGCGCATCGACGCTATGGAACGGCTCGGCCTCGCCGTCGGGCGCGCCTTTCAGATGGTCGATGATCTGCTCGACATCGCCGGCCCCGAGGAGAAGATCGGCAAGCCGGTCGGCTCCGATCTGCGCGCGGGAGTGCTGTCGCTGCCCGCGGTAATCGGGATGAACGAGATTCCTGAATTGCACGCCATCTTCGCCAACGGCGCCGTAACCGATAACGGCGCCTTGGCGCGCGCCCTCGAACTGATGAGGGGCCCCCTCGTGATGCGGCGGGCCAAGGCCATGATTACCGCCGAGATCGCCGGCGCACACCAGCTCCTCGACCAGCTCGACGAGTCCCCCTACCGCGACGGCCTGAAGCTCCTCATCGAAGATCAAATCGATCGCGAAAGCTGACGCTCTCAAACCGCCGGGCGCAGCGCCGCGCAGCCTTTAGCGGACAGTGTAATGGAGCTGCGTCAGCGAGCCGTTGCGCACGACACTCAGGGTGATTGACGACTGATTTTGCAATGACTGCATCATGGCCAGCGCCTTGGTCGGGTCGCCGACCGGCTGCCCATTGATTGCCCTCAGCAGGTCGCCGTCCTGCAGACCGATCTGCTGGAAGATCGAATTCGGCTGGATCTCGGAGAGCCGAAAGCCGTTGGCGGCGCCGTTTTGCACATTGGGTATAGCGCGAATCTGACTGAACAGCGGCGCCATATTTTGCAAATTACTGCTCACCGTTGATCGATCCAGCAAGAAGCGATTTGCGCTCAGCCGCCGGACTCCCGCAGCATGGCGGCGCAGATTCAGCGGCATTCCGGGACTAACCGGCGGCGCTCCGCGGAATGCGCCCGGCTGCTGCGCAAACGGCTGGGCGGACCCAGCCGCGTCATGCGGGATTTCTATTGCGGCGCGATGCCCGTTGTGCATTATCACCGCACGATTCGCCGTCACCTCCAGCAGTTGCCCGGCGTCCGGAATCATCTCACCGACCCGATAAACCGATTGCTCGGCGCTGGCGTTCTGGATAATCGCGTAGGGCTTGCCGCTGCTGAGCTGTGACGTGCCGACGAGCTTGACCGTCAGCGGTTCATTCTCGACCGCCGCATCGACCGGCGGCGGTGCGAGATTAAAGATGTCGCGGCGTTCGATTGCCGCGTAAGCCGCGCGTCCCCTCACCGCCGTCGCCGCCGATTGTGCGGAGTCATTACGAGACCGCATTTCCGCTGGCACAATATTTCGCGCAAGGTAAAGTTTGGCCGCGTCCGTCACGCCGAGCGCGAGAAAATACGGGATTATCACCACGCCAATCAGCAGGTTGATCAGCAGAACGTAGCGCTCGAGCAGATTGAAACCGGACATCGATTATTTACCGGGACCTAAAGCGTCGCCTCGGCCTCATACGAACAGCCTTCGACCAGCCGTCGCACATCGTAATTCCAGCGGCCCTTCCAGCGCTCGATCGTCAGGCTCGCCTGATTATGACCCATCCGCACCTGGTCGAGCATATGGATTAGATAGATCGTCTCGTCGTCGTTGCGTTCGTTAAGGTTGCGTTGCCGCGCCAGGCCAACCATCGCGACGTTGGCTAGTTCGAGCGCTATCTCCTGAAGCTTGATCCGCCCGGCGCGAGCTTCAAGGCCGATTTTTTGCGCCGCGTCCGCCAGTTCCAGCCGCTCCGCGAAGGACCAGCGTTTGACCAGATCCCAGGCCCCGCTCAGGCAATCGTTATCGTAGAGGAGGCCCTTACAGAGCGCCGGCAGCGACAGCATCAGCAGCGGCGGCTGACTGTCCGCGGTCCGCACCTCGATATATTTCTTCAACCGCACCTCGGTGAAAATTGTCGTGAGGTGCGCCGCCCAATCGTCGAGGGTTGCACGCTCCTTGCCGTAGCCATGTTCCATGAACTGCCGGAAGGTCAGTCCCGGCGGTGTCGTCAGGTCGAGATACTGGTGGTCGCGGCCGAGGAAGTACATCGGCACGTCCAGCGCATACTCGACATAGTCGTCGAACCCGGCATCGTCGCGAAAGACAAATTCGAGCATCCCGCTGCGATCGCGATCGGTGTCCTGCCAGATATGCCCGCGATAGCTCTGATAGCCGTTGAGACGGCCATCCGAGAGTGGCGAATTTGCGAACATCGCATAGACCAACGGCACGATTCCCATGCTCACGCGCAGTTTGCGCATCGCGTCGGCTTCGTCGCTATAGTCGAGGTTAGCCTGAACGCCCGCGGTCTGCTTCATCATCCGCTGTCCGAGCTGCCCCTTGCGCGCCATATAAGGATACATGATGCGATAGCGGTCCTTCGGCAGGAGTTCGATCTCGTCGATCCGGCTGATCGGTTGCATCCCGAGGCCGAGGATCGTCGCTCCCAGCTCGTGGCCGATCTCGATCAACTGCTCCATATGTTTCGTGAACTCCTGATGGGCGCAATGGATTGAGTCGCACTGTTCGCCCGAGAGTTCGATCTGCCCGCCCGGTTCGATTGTGATCGGCGCGCGCTCGCCCTTGAGTGCGATCAGCCGACCGTGCTCGTCGTCAGGCTCGTAACCGTAATGATCCACCAGACGCCGCAGAATCTCCTCGACGCCGCGCGGACCCGAGAAGGGTAGGGCGCGGCCACTAGCGGCCGAGACCGCGACCTTTTCGTACTCGGTGCCAACCCGCCACTGCGCGCGCGGCTTCGCGCCCGACTGGAAATAGCGAACCAATTCCTCTTTGCGTTCCAGCGGTTCGTTCATAGCCTGTGGTTCCTCGCCTGTTTACTGACCAACGTACTAAACGAAGCCATAGAGCCGGGCCGCGTTGTCACACACTATCTTCTGCCGATCGGCCTCTGGCAAGGCGGCAAAATCGCGCGCGAGCACTTCCCGCGAATGGGGCCACGTCGCCGCCTGATGGGGATAGTCTGTCGACCACATGAAATTGTCAGCGCCCACCAGATGATAGGTTTTGAGGCCCATCGGGTCGTCGATGAAGGTCGCATAAACCTGCCGCTTGAAGTATTCGCTCGGTTTCAGCGAAAGCGCACTGCCGTAGGCCTGTTTGAAGCGCCGGTAGTATTTGTCGGCCCGCTCGAGCAGATGCGGGACCCACGCGATATCATTCTCCGCCGAGACGATCTTGAGTTGCGGAAAGCGCTCGAAGATCCCGGAAAAAATCAGCGTGCAAAGCGAGTGCTGGGTTTCGTGCGTGCGAATTACCATCCGCGCATAGAGCTCGCCGATATCGGCTTCATCCTGCTGCGCGGCTTTGGTCTTGCCCGTCAGCGTATGCAGCGACAACGGCATCCCGAGTTCCGCCGCCGCCGCCCAGAACGGATCGTACTGCTTCGTGCTGTAAGGCCGATCGTCCGGCGGCGAGGCCCAGATCAACGCACCCTTTAAGCCCAGCTTCACACACCGTTCGAGTTCGCGGCGCGCGCGCTCAGGATCATACAGCGAGATTAGAGCGAGCCCGGCGAAGCGCTCAGGAGCGTATGCGCAAAAGCCGGCGAGCCAGTCGTTATAGACGCGAAAACAGTCGTGCTGAAAATCCGCGTCATCGATCCAGAAGAGCACGAAACCCATCGTCGTATACAACGCTGCGGCGTCGATGCCGTCGAGCGCCATGTCCTTGAGCCGCGCCGCGGGTTCCCAGCCGCCGGCCGGGACGCTCTCAAGTCCGGCGTCGAGGAAGGCCGAATCGAAACTCTTGCCCGCCGCGAAGGCGCCCGAGATGCGCAATGGCGGCAACTCCCCGCAGACGAAGAACGAGCCTTTGCGTCCGCCAGGATCTTTGACGATCCGCGGCGCGCGCTCGCGGAAGCGCCGCTCAAGGCCCTCCGTCCACAGGCCGGGCGGCTCGAACATATGCGCGTCCGCGTCGATAATCCGCTGCGTCGTCATGTATGCTCAGGCTTCGAGTTCGAGCACGCGCTTGTCGCGCCGGGCGAAGTCCAGCACCTCGACATATGGCCGCTGCGATGGGATGTCGTCCATCCGCATCTCGTCATCGATATTGCTGGTGCCCTCGCCGGGATCCTTGCGCGTTACGTTGATCAGATCGCATTCCGCGCCCAGCGCAACTGCGAAATGCCACGTCCCCTTGTCGATGAGCGCGGCTTGGCCAGGTTCGACGAAAAACGCCGCGAGCCGTTCGTAATCGATCTCGTAATGCTCATGGCCTGCGCCGCGATTGCGCGGCGGCGGCGCGACCACCAACGCTATGGTTCCGCGTAGCGGGATAAACGTCTGGTTATACGAAAAATGCGTGGCCATCATGCTGATCCGCCGTGAATTGACCGGCCGCTTGAACTTGAGCAGCTCGATCGCGACGCGCCCCTCGCCCGGCTCGACCTCGGGTAGCACCGGCTGCTTATTCTCGAGCACCTGGCCGTAGGGTCTGAACGCCTCGACCGTCAAGGGTTGGAGCTTGAGCTTGATACTCTGCGCCCCGCGGGAACTCTCGCCACGATGCTCGCTTAGTTCGGCAAGCCTGAGGTTTTGTTTTTCCATCGAGCGTTCTCCAGACCCTGTTTTCGTGCTCCCGCCGGGCCATCTGCAGTCGAGCTTAGGCCGTCGCGCGAAGCTTTGACAAGCCGTGAAGCTCTGACAAGCCGCGAAGCTCTGACAGGCATCGATGCGCCGCCACCGCCGCGTCGCTATAATCGTGCATGGCTTGGCTACGGACCGCAGACGAACTCGGCTTCAGGCTCGAACTTGAGCGGCGGCCCGAGCGCATCGTTTCTCTCGTGCCGAGCTGGACGGAAACCGTCTTCGCGCTCGGGCGCGGCGACGCTCTGGTCGGCGTCACCCGCTACTGCGTCGCTCCCGACGCTGCGGCCGCCGTCGCCAAAATTGGCGGCACCAAGAATCCCGACATTCGCGCGATTCTGACGACGGCGCCTGATCTCGTTATCGCCAATGCGGAAGAAAACCGCCGTGAGGATATCGAGGCCCTGCGCGCCGCTAAAATCCAGGTTTTTACTACCTATCCGCGCAAGATCAGCGCCGCGGTCGAGAGCATCATCAAGCTCGGTGCGCTCCTCGGATGCGCACCCACGGCCGACGCGATGGCGCGCGACATCGTGCGCGCCGTCAGCGTTATCGAAACCGAGGTCGGAGTATGGGCCAAACTACGCTTTCGCGCTTTCTGCCCCATCTGGAAAAACCCGTGGATGGTTTTTAACGCCGACACTTACGCCCACGACGTCCTCCGCATGCTCGGTTTCAATAATATCTTTGCCGCAACCGGCGAACGCTATCCCCGCACCACGCTCGAGGAGGCGATCGCGCTGCGTCCGGACTTCGTGATGCTGCCCGACGAACCTTACGAGTTCGGCGCCAGGGATGTCGAGGAGTTAAAGCCGCTGCTCCCGCCCGCACTGAGCCGCCGCGTCGTACTGATCAACGGGCGGGATTTGCACTGGTACGGCGTGCACATGACCAGCGGCTTGAAGAATCTGGCGGCGCTGTTGGGGCGCGTCCGCGCCGCCGCCGTCTAGGAGAATAACGATGCTGCTTCATCCAGTTTCACGCCGCCGGCTGCTCGGCAGTGCGATGATCATCGCTCTGTGCGCCTTCGCCCTCGTTGGCCGCGCGAGCGACGCCATAGCCAAAAAAGTTATTTACCCGGGAGCGTTCGCCTTGACGACCGGACAGATGACCACGCCGCGGTTCGCGCACACTGCGACTTTGCTCAACGACGGCGCCGTGCTGATTACTGGGGGCGAGGACAACAACGGGGTCGCTCAGTCCAATGCCGAGCTATACAACCCCACGACCCGAACCTTCGCGCTCACCGCCGGCGTGATGGACATTGCGCGCGTCGAGCACACCGCAACGCTGCTCAACGATGGCACCGTGCTGATTACCGGCGGAGAATCCGCCAACTTGGCCGAGGTTTACGCAAGCGCCGATATCTATAATCCAGCGACCGGGCTCTTTACCTTGACCACAACGCCAATGACCGACACCCGCGCCGAGCATACCGCGACGCTGCTGCAGAATGGTGAGGTCCTTATCACCGGCGGCCTGGATATGTTGACCTTCAAGCCAGTCAAGACCGCCGAACTCTATGACCCTACGACCAAGACCTTCACCGCGCTCGCCGCCACGATGTCCACCGAACGCCTCGGCCATACCGCGACTCTGCTGCAAAGCGGCGAGGTGCTGATCGCCGGCGGCCAGGATAAGACCGGCGCGGTGCTGAAGACCGCCGAGCTCTACGATCCCACGGCCCAGACTTTCACTTTGACGGCAAAAAAAATGACGATCGCGCGCACGCTCCACACCGCGACCTTGCTCAACGATGGCGAGGTTCTGCTTGCCAGCGGCTTCGGCGTTAATGGCACAACCACGCGCAACGCCACCCTTTATGATCCTGCGACCAACAAATTTCTCTCGGCCAAGAGCGTAAAACATTCTGGTTTCGCCGCGACCGCGACGCTACTAGGTTCCGGCGACGTCCTGCGCACCGGCGGTTACGATGTTCCGCCGACCACTCCGGCGTTTTCGCTCGCGACTTCCGAAGCCTATGCAATCGCGACGAAGAAATTCGAGCAGGGACCGACTATGGCGTTCGCACGCGAGGGCCATACTGCCACCTTGCTCCAGGATGGGACGGTGCTTGTGGCCGGCGGTGCGAGCGTTACGACGGGCGGCAAGTTCACCGTTCAGGCGACTGCCGAAATCTTTACACCCCAGCCGTGATCTCAGCTAATGACTAGCTCTCAGAAAAATCCCGGTGGTCTCACCGAACTCTGGGAGCGTCACCTCGGCGGCGAGTTCACCGCTCGCGACATTGAAGTCACTCTAGCCACGATGGCCGCCGACGCCTACGTCAATCACATCCCAGTGCTGACGGGCGGCAACGGCAAAGCGGCGCTGCGCGAGTTCTACTCGCGGCGGTTCATCCCGCGGATGCCCCCTGACACGACGATCACGCCGCTTTCGCGCACGATCGGCGATGACCGGATCGTTGACGAGATGATCTTCAAGTTCACCCACACCCTCGAGATGGATTGGATGCTGCCGGGAGTCGCTCCCACCCACCGCCGCGTCGAAGTTCCGCTCGTGGTGATCGTTGAATTTCGCGACGGCCTGATCGCCCACGAGCATATCTACTGGGATCAAGCTTCTGTGCTGGTCCAGATCGGCTTGCTCGATTCGGCCCACCTGCCGGTTGCTGGCATCGAATCCGCCCGCAAGGCCGTTGATTCCTCGCTGCCCTCGAATCAACTGATCACCCGCGCCCGACGCGACTGAAGCAACGCCCCGCAATCGCTCGCTAACGCATGATCATGCCAAGCCCGCCGGGTGTCGTATAGCGGTCGAGATCCAGATATTCGTGCGGCACCTGGCTGTTTGCATAGTATGGATAGCGAATCTCCGTCGGGTCAGCAACGAAGGAAGCGTGATCGTTCTGAATATCCCAGAAAGCATATATAATAGATCCTGAGGTTTCGACCTTGCCTACTCCGGGCACGTCGGTCGTCGCCAGAAATAGCCCAACGATCTTCCACGGCCGCAGCTTCGCGTCGTACAGTTCTTCCCACAGCGGCGCAAAAGTGGTCTTGTCAACGTACATGACGCGCTTGCCGTAACAGTAGTTGCTGCTCTCCGACGGCAACTTGCTGACGCTGATTACATAGGTATCGCGCAATTGCCACTGCGCCCACGACGGCTTCGGCCATCCGAGAGGTAGGTCTAGATAGTCCGGAAATTTCCCGTCCGGCATCTTGGGAAGAATCAGCGCGATAATCTTCTTCTCGCCCAAGTAGTCAACTTTGAGTTGCGTCAGGTTAGAGTCGAACCCGGAACGATAATCTTCCTCTGTAATATCGACGCCCGAAACCATGCTGCACCGTCCGAGCGTCGACACCCGTTGATAGCGCCGCAACGCTGGGACAAACGCGTAGATGTCCTCATCTTTCTTTAAGTCTGTGTATACGATCTGAAGGGATGCCGTGTAGCGCTGCTGTTCAGGCTCGACCAGCATGTACCACTGCGTATAGAATTTGTCGACGCCGCCGGGAACCGCCATCGGCACGCCCGGATCGGTATTGTAATTCAGTTGCCGATAGACAATATCACCCGCGGTGCAATTGACATCGGCGGCGCGGTCAATCGAGCATCCACCGCCGTGCATGATCACTGACGTATTCGGGAAGTAGCGGTACCAGAGGTCCGCCAGGATTTTCCAGCCCTTGTGCGGATCCTCAGGATTAGGGAATGGCGCTCCGCCTTGATAATTCTCCAGCGTCAAGCCGCCGTTAGGCAACTCGACAAGTTTGACCTGGCTGGAGTATTTCTCGGTCGCGTCAATGTAGCTGCGCGGCGGCGGATTGATGTGTGTGGGGCCTAGATTGAGTTGCATCCCGTCGCTAATTTTCCAGAAGTATTTTCCGGCGAACAGCGCTTGCAAGCCGTCCGACATGAAGCCGTGGTACTGCTGCCAGTTCTGCGTCGTGATACTGGTGCCGGGGGGAATCGTTTGATTCGTTGTGCCGCTATCGGCCGGGCTCTGCACGATAACGCCTTTGAATGATCCGCCAGCACCCGGTGTGACTTGGCTCGCGGACTCGGCGGATGCAAGCGCAGACGACAACGTGAGAGCCCACAGGCTCATAAGGGTCGCTAGGAATTTGGACTTTCCGATCATTGAAGCACCATCCCAAAATTACTGACGTGGGGGCGTAACGGCCCCAGACCGAAGTTGCGCGCAGTATCGCGAGTCAGGCGCATTTTCACAAGCTCCGTGCGGTCCAAGTCCTAAGCATGGTCTCTTCTTTTCGCCCAATCCCTTGGCTAAAATCGTGAAATGCGCGCCCTCAGAGACAAGACCGTCGTGGTGGGAGTCTGCGGCGGCATCGCCGCCTACAAATCGGCGGAACTGATCCGCCTGCTCGTCACGGCCGGCGCGCGGGTCCGCGTCATGATGACGCGCAACGCAACCGAATTCATCACGCCGTTGACCTTGCAGACTCTCAGCCTGAATCCGGTCGCAACTGAAACTTTTAGCCTGACGCAAGAATCCGAGATCGGACATATCCGGCTTGCCGACGGCGCCGACGCGCTGGTGATCGCACCCGCAACCGCGAATCTGATTGCAAAGGCCGCCGTCGGAATCGCTGACGATATCGTAACCACTGTGCTGCTCGCGGCGCGCTGCCCGGTGGCCTTCGCGCCGGCGATGAATCTCAACATGTATGCGCATCCGACGGTCATCGATAATTTGCATAAGCTGCGCGCACGCGGGGCCACGATTATTGAACCCGGCGCGGGCGCGCTCGCCTGCGGCTACGAAGGCCGGGGTCGGCTGACCGATCCTGCGGTGATCGTCGAGGAACTCGCGCGGATGCTCACCCCACACGACCTCGCGGCGGAGCGTATTTTAGTGACCGCTGGGCCGACTCAGGAAGCAATTGATCCGGTGCGTTTCGTCTCGAATCGCTCGACCGGCAAGATGGGCTTCGCGATCGCGCGCGCCGCGTGGCGACGCGGCGCGCAGGTGCGGCTGGTGGCGGGACCGTCGGCGCAGGCGACGCCGCATGGGGTCGAGCGGATCGATACCACCAGCGCCGCTGAGCTGCTCGGTGCAACCTCGCGCAACTTTCCCTGGAGCTCCGTCCTGATCATGGCCGCCGCGGTCGCGGACTTTCGCCCGAAGGCACCCGCGCTGCGCAAGCTCAAGAAAAACCCGGCCGGCATGACACTCGAACTCGCGCCTATCACCGACGAGCTGCCACTCTTGGCCGCGAAGAAGGCCGGACGCATCCTGATTGGTTTCGCCGCGGAAACCGAGGATCTTCAAGTCAATGCTCTCGACAAGCTCCGGCGCAAGCGGCTTGATCTGATTGTCGGCAACGATGTTTCGCGCAGCGATGCGGGCTTCGCCGTCGATACTAATATCGTGACGATGCTTAGTGCGAACGGCCAGATTGAAACAACTCCCAAACTGCTGAAGGATGACGTCGCCGACGTGATTCTTGACCGCTTGAATGCTCTGCGCGCGGCGAAGGCTGAGATAAAAAATCCTCCTCGCGCCGCGCGGCAAAAGTAGTTCTTCGCAACTACTATCGGTGAGCGCGAAACACAGGTAATGAACAGCTCTGGGTGCCCGTCTGATCGCGCGACGATCCTCGCTTCGCTCCGTGACTACCTCGAGCAATTGCGCGAAGAAGGGCTGGAAGGCGTGCCCGCAGGTCGATTCGTCCCGGCCGCTCCTCTCCCGATGCCGCTGAAGCCGCGCCGCGCCGAAGCACCGCCATCGCCGCCAGTCATGTTTGAGACAGTGCCCGCTGCGGCCGAGCTCTATCCGGGACTCGCGCGTGCCGCCGACCTCGGCGAATTGCGCGAGTTTATCGGCGATTGCCGGCGCTGCAAGCTGGCGCCCTTGCGCACCAATCTGGTCTTTGGCGTCGGCGATCCCAAGGCCGAGCTGATGTTCGTCGGCGAGGCGCCGGGTGCTGACGAAGACGCGCAGGGCGAGCCCTTCGTCGGCCGCGCCGGCCAACTGCTCACCGATATCATCGAGCGCGGCATGGGCCTGACGCGCGCGCAGGTATACATCTGCAATGTGATCAAGTGCCGGCCGCCGGAGAATCGCAATCCCGAGCCCGACGAAGTCGCGGCCTGCGAGCCTTTTCTGTTCCGCCAAATCGATCTGGTCCGGCCTCGCGTCATCGTCGGTCTCGGCGCCTTCGCCGTGCACTCGCTGCTCAAGATCAAGACACCGATTAGCAAGCTGCGCGGCGTCTGGCAGAGCGTGCGCGGCGTGCGCATGATGCCGACGTTTCATCCGTCCTATCTGCTCCGCAACCCCGCCGACAAACGACTCGTGTGGGGGGACATTCAAGAGGTTATGAAAGCCCTCGAACTTGCGCTTCCAGGGCGCGGTGCGCGATCCTGATGCGGGGCGCGATGCGAAAATGAAGCGCGACCTGACATCGACGTGAAGCGATTACTTCATGTGCGAGCGCTCGCCCTGGTCCTGGGGTTCCTTACAATCATCTTTGTCAGCGGTGCTGCGCAGGCCGCCTCGCCGGTCGTGGTTGATCTGATCGTAGTAGACGGCGCCATCAACCCAGCCTCTGCCGACTTTATCAACGACTCGATCAATCGCGCGTCTGCTGACCACGCCGCCGCATTGGTTATCGAGCTCGATACGCCGGGCGGACTGCTGACTTCGGCGCGGACCGTCGTGAAGAGCCTACTCAATTCTCCTGTCCCCGTGATCGTCTATGTCGTTCCAGCCGGCGCCAGCGCCGCCTCCGCCGGCACCTTCATCACGGAGGCGGCGAACCTGGCCGCAATGGCGCCCGGGACGACGATCGGCGCGGCCCATCCGGTCGAGATGGGTGGAGACGACGTGCCGGGCGCGATGGGCCAGAAGCTCGAGAACTTCACCGCGTCGTTCGCCAAAACGATCGCGCGCGAGCGCGGTCGCAACGAATCCTGGGCCGAGGACGCCGTCCGCAAGAGCGTCGCGATTGGCGAGAACGAAGCGCTCAAGCTGCACGTGATTGATATCGTCGCGCCGGATTTGGACAGCCTGCTGCAGCAAGCTTCGGGGCGGCAGGTCAAGCTTGCCGGCGGCCAAACCGTCAAGCTCGAACTCGCCGACGCGCTCGTGCGCCGCCGCGAGATGGGCCTCGGCGATCGGCTCCTGAGCCACCTCGCCGATCCGAATCTGATGTACATCCTGATGATCGCCGGCTTGCTCGGCCTGTACTTCGAGTTCGCTCATCCGGGGGTTTTTCTACCGGGCGTGCTCGGCGCGATTTGCCTGTTGTTGGCGCTCGCTTCTTTCGACGTAATCCCGATCAATGCGGCGGGGTTGCTCCTTATGATTCTCGGCGTCGCACTGCTGATCTCCGAGGTCTTCCTGACCAGCTACGGCGTTCTTGGGATGGGCGGCGTGGCCGCGTTCGTAATTGGATCATTCCTGCTGGTCGATCGCTCGGAGACTAATCTCGGAATCAACGGCGGGATTATCTGGGGGGCGGCGGTGGCGATGAGCGCGGTCATCCTGGGCGTCGGCTACATCGCGATAGCTCAGCGGCGCGGACGCGCGCAGACTGGTCGCGAGGGCTTGATCGGCGAGATCGGCGTGGTTCGCGAAGCGATCGCACCGGGAGCGCCCGGGCGCATGTTCGTGCATGGCGAACTCTGGCGCGCGGTCTCGGATGTGTCGATTGCAGCAGGCGCCCGCGCGCGTGTAACGGCCGTGCACGGCCTCGAACTCGTGGTCAGCGCAGAGCGCTAAGGGAGAAAGCTAAAATGCCAATCGGCGCAGGCGTAGTTGCCTTCATCGCTATCATCGTGGTCTTAAGCGGACTCAAAATTCTCAATGAATACGAACGCGCCGTGATCTTTCGTCTCGGGCGGTTAAGCGCCTATCGCGGACCGGGCGTCGTCTTTATCGTGCCGATCCTCGAACGCACGGTGCGCATCGATTTGCGCACCGTCACGCTGGAAATCCCCTCCCAGGATGTGATCACCAAAGACAACGTCACGGTCAAAGTCAGCGCGGTGCTCTACTTTCGCGTGATCGATCCGTCAAAGGCCGTGACCGAGGTGCGGGATTATCTGTATGCGACCCTGCAACTCGCGCAGACCACGCTGCGCTCGGTCGGCGGCCAGACGGATCTCGATGATCTGTTGAGTCAGCGTGACCGGCTGAATGCCCAGATTCAATCAGTTATCGATCTGAACACCGAACCCTGGGGCATCAAGGTGATGCTGGTCGAACTCAAGAACATCGATTTGCCGCAGGACATGCAGCGCGCGATCGCGGCGCAGGCCGAAGCCGAGCGCGAGCGCCGGGCCAAAGTGATCGCCGCCGAGGGCGAATATCAGGCTGCGCAACGCCTGGCGGAGGCAGCCGAGATCATGAGCCATAATCCGATCACTCTGCAGTTGCGCTATCTGCAGACGCTCGCCGAGATCGCGACCGAGCATAACTCGACGACCATTTTTCCGCTGCCGATCGATTTGTTCGAGCCTTTCCGCAGATTCGCCGCCGGCTCGACGCCCGCAGCCGTACCGCCACCGCCCATCGTCAGCATCGATCCCAAAACCTCGACCTAGACCGCAGTCGGTCGCCTTGCCGTTACTCATGGATGGCGGTACAAGATCGAAGCGGCGCCGACGGATATTTGTTCAGCCTGGAGGAGCGGAAATGGAAAAAGCACTTGCGGGAGTGAAGGTTCTTGATCTGACGCAATTCGAGGCCGGGCCCTCGTGCACCGAGATGCTGGCGTGGCTGGGAGCGGAGGTGATCAAGGTCGAACCGCCCAAGATGGGCGAGCAGGGCCGCTGGATGCTGACCGAGAAGCCCGGCGTCGATTCCCATTACTTCATGCTGCTCAATGCGAACAAGCGCAGCATCACGCTCAATCTCAAATCCGAACGCGGTCGCGATATGCTGATCGCGCTGGTCAAGCAAGTCGATATTTTGAGCGAGAACTACTCGCTGGGCACCCTAGAAAGCTTCGGCCTCGGCTACGATCGCTTGCGCGAGATCAATCCGCGCCTGATCTACCTGACGATCAAGGGCTTCGGCACCTTCGGTCCCTACAGCAAGTACAAGAGCTTCGACATGATCGCGCAGGCGACCGGTGGTGCATTTTCACTGACCGGTTATCCCGATTCGCCGCCACTGCGGCCCGGTCCCACGATCGGTGACACCGGCACCGGGATGCACGCCGCGATCGGCATCCTTGCCGCGTATATACAGCGCCAAGCCACCGGCAAGGGGCAAAAGGTCGAACTCGCGATGCAGGAAGCGGTCTTCAATTTCGTCCGCGTCCCCATGATGGCCACCCATCTGACCCACGAGCCGGTCGTCCGCAACGGCAGCCGCGTGGGCGCCGGCATCATCGGCGATACCTTCAAATGCGCGCCCGGCGGTCCCAACGACTACGTCTATATGCTCGCCACTTCGCCCGAGATGTGGAACGCGATGTGGAACACGATCGGCCGCCCCGATGTGCTTACTGACCCGCGCTTCAGCGATCGCAAGGAACGCATCCAGCACTTCGACGAGCTTACCGCCATCCTCGAAGGCTGGACCAGTCAGCACACCAAGCATGACGTGATGCGGATGATGGGCGAAGCGGGTGTCCCGTGCGGCGCGGTGTTCGATACCGTCGAGCTGCTCAACGATCCGCACATGCGGGAACGCGGGATGGTCGTTACGATCGACCATCCGGTGCGCGGCAAATTCACGATGCCCGGATGTCCGGTGCGGCTTGAGGATTCCCCGGTCGAGGTCAAAAGCGCTCCGTTGCTGGGTCAGCACAACTCCGAAATTTATGGACAGATGCTCGGCATGACCGCCGCGGACCTTGATCAGTTGAGTCAGCAGGGCGTCATCTGAGCCCGCCGCCGGATATCTTCGCCGCAATCGAGTTCCTCAAGGGGGCCGCGCCTTCCGCTCTGCGCCGTTTGGTCGCGACCCATCGCGGCGCGACCTACGCCGAGATGCGTTTCGAGGCAATGTTCGCCCGCACCGCTACCGCCAGCGACGGCGATGCGCGCGACAGTTCGGCGAGCGAAGCCGCCGCCTTCGGTGTGCGCGTGCATTGCGCCGGCCGCGACAGCGTCGTCGGCCGCGGCTTTACCGGTGTGGAGATCGGGCGTCTCGCGCTGAGCAAAACCAAGCTGGCTGCGGCCTTGAACAGCGCCCTCAACGAAGCCCTGGAGCGCGCGCGTGCCGACCTGCGTGAAAAAAGCGCGACGCTGAAACTTCTCGGCGCTAAGGCCGCGAACCTGATGGCGCTAGATCTCGTCGAGCCCTCCACCAAGTGCGACAACGCCGCCGCGACCTATGTGTGCGATCCGCGCGGCCTCGACCACGGCGAACTGGATCGCGCCTGCCGCGAGGCTTCCGCCGCAGTCTGTGGTCTCGGCAACGAGATCGCCTTCAATGCAGTTTCGGCGCTCGCTGAACTCCGCCACGAGCTTTTCGTCAACTCTGCCGGGTCGATCATCTCGCAGGCCTTCGCCTTCTCGCAGGGTGATTGTTACATTGTGGCGCAGACTGCGGACGGCCATCAGGAGACTTGGGATGTGATCGGCGATCAGCGCGGCTTCGAGACCCTCGCCGATGGCTCGCGCGACGAGTTATCGCCCCATCCGGATTTGCACACCTTCGCGCTGGAGTTGGGCAAGGAAACCCGTGAGCTTGCCGCCGCACCCGCGCTCAAGCCGCCCGACGATGAAGTGGTCGTCGTCACTGATCCGCACTTCAACGCCCTGGTCGCTCACGAGATCATCGGCCATCCCTGCGAGGCCGACCGCGCGCTCAAGATGGAAGCCGCCTACGCCGGCCGCAGTTGGCTGCTGCGCTCGCTCGCGGCGAACGAAATCGGGCGTCCGATCGGTTCACCGCTGCTATGGGCCTGTTCCGATCCGACTCTTGCCGGGTTCGGTCACTATCGTTACGACCACGAGGGCACTCGCGCGCGCCGCAAGCTGCACGTCGAGGCCGGAGTCTTCCGCGGCTTTCTGAATTCGCGCGCCACCGCCGCGGCGCTCGGCGTCGAACCCAACGGTTCGTCGCGCGCGAGCGAAGCCTGGCATATGCCACTCATCCGGATGTCAAACACTTTCTTTATGCCCGGCGCGAGCGATCCCGCGGCGATGATCGCCGACGTCGAGCGCGGCTATTACGTCTGCGGCAACCAGATTCCCTCGATCGCGGAATCGCGCGAGAATTTCCGCATCTCCGCCCGCCGCGTGTACGCGATCGAGCATGGCCGCCTGGGCCGGCTCTATCGCGCGGGCAGCCTGATGAGCGATTCGAAGCGCTACTTCATGAATATCGACGGGGTCGGCAACGACCTCCGCCTCTTCGCCATCCCGAATTGCGGCAAGGGTCAGCCGATGCAGGTCAAGCGCATGTCCAACGGCGGCCCGACGCTGCGTTCGCGCGCGCGACTCGGCGGCGGCTGACGCCCGCGCGCCCAGTCACTGAAAATGCACAGCCTCAACGAGCTGAAGCAGTTCGCACACACGGCTTCTGCACTAATCGCGCGCGACAAGGAGATCGCCGCACACGAGGTCTATTGTTCCAGCGCCGAGCATCGTGTCGCCCGCCTCAATTACACCTCCGATATACCTTCGCGCGGGGTCGAGGAGTTGAAATCGCTGAACGCGGGCGGCTTCGCCATACGAATCGTTATGCGGCGGGACGCGCACGAAGCCGGCTTCGCCGCCATCGCCGGAGATTTCAGTCCGGCATCGGTGCGTGACGCGCTGGCCAAGGCGCGTAATTCGTTGCTGGTCGATCCGCATTTCCCGGGCCTGCCCGCCGAGCCGCGCAGCTTTTCCACCGGCGCCGCCGGCGTCGCAAGCGATCTGATCACGACCGGAGATGGCCAAATCGCACACGCTGCCTGGAGCATCCTCGCCGGCGCGCTCGCGACTTTTGATCAACGCGCGCCCTTGAAGCTCGCCCATCCTGGACTGATTATCGGCGGCGACCTATCGTTGATTCGCGATCGCGTAGCGCTCGCCAGCTCGGCCTTTGCCGACGTGCGGGCCGACGAGAACGCCTTTTTCCTCTCTTCGATTACGGCCCTGATCGAATCGCTCGAAGCCAAAGGCACCGCCACCGCGATCGGGACGACGTTAGCCGCGATGGAACTTGTAAGCGCGCACCTGGGACGCGACGCCGTGCTGCGCGCGCTCGACCTGCGTCACGGCGAACGGCTTGCGGGCGGCAGTTATCGTGTCGTGCTGGGGCCGCAGCCGCTGGCCGAAATCGTCAATTATGTCGTGATGGGCTCTGTTACCACCGGCGCTTTCCACGCGGCGAATTCAGCCTTTCACGGCCGCTTCGGCGCTCAGGTGATGGACGCCCGCCTCAACCTGATCGATGATCCGCAGGCGAAAATCGGACCCGTCCGCCGCCGCATCACCTGCGAGGGTCTGCCCGCGTCTCCCACCGAGATCATCCGCGAAGGCAAACTGATCGGGCTGCTCTCGAACTATTACGATCGTCACCGACTGCTCTCCGACGAGCATCGCGCCGAAAAACTCGGTACCGCGGCTGCCATCGATAATCTCGACTTTCCGCCCGTGAGCGCCTATCGCCTGGGCGAAGGCGGCGCGCGCCGTTTCGACGCCCATCCGGGCGCCGCCGGCACCAACGTGATCATGCGCACGCGCGGCGGCGTCGATGAAAAGGAACTGATCGCCTCCGTCCGCGACGGCATCTACGTCGGCCGCGTCTGGTACACCTATCCGATCAACGGGCAGCGCGCCGGCGATTTCACTTGCACGATCAGCGGCGATTCCTGGGTCATCCGCGACGGCAAGCTCGCGGCGCCGCTGGCGCCCAACTGCCTGCGCATCAATGCGAATATCGAGCAGATCTTCTCGAAGCCGCTGGCGGTTGGAAAAAAGTCCGAAGCGGCGATCGTTTGGGGCGCGCCCGAAGCCTATTTCATGCCCGCGATCGCGGTCGAAGGTCTCACGCTATCCGCCGTCAATCCGCACTAGCCGGATCCAGCCGAACCCGCTCCGCCCGACCACTAACGCTCAACCTTGTCGGCCGCGTACCTCTCGCGTCTGCTGGTGAGCCCGGACGGATCCCAACGGGTCCAGACGCCCTCGCGTTTGCCCGCGCGGTAATTACCCTCGATCGCCTTCTGCCCGTTGGCGTACCAGCTCAGATGTGGACCGTCCTGCAGGCCGCGATGAAAATAATCCACCGCCGAGCGCTGGCCGTTTTCGTACCAGGTGGTCCATTCGCCTTCCTGCACACCGTCGCGGTAGGTTCCTTCGATCAGCTTTCCGCCGCCGTCAGCGTAGACGATGAACGGTCCGTCCTTGACCGGCGCGCCATCGACGATCTTCTCGCACCAAAGCTCGCGCCCGTTGGGCGGCGCGGCGCCCTTCAGAGTCGCCCCCGCCGGACAGATGACGGCAGTTTCATGTGTCGTGTGACGGCAGCCGGCTAACGCCAACCACACCGCGCAGCACAAGGGAGCCGCAGCGCGAACGCATGAGGAAAACCGTGCCGGTAACATGAAATGAGATCGTTGCGATAGTAGCATCAACGCCCATGTCGATCCGCGAAGCGCTTGCGCGCCGCCTGCAACTACCGAGGCTCGCCGATACTTCCGCGTCTCCCGCTCCGCGCGCCGACTCCGACCGCCGCGCGACGCTGGCGATCCTGATCGTCGCCGTGATTCTCGGCGGCAGCCTGCGCTTCTATCGGCTTGGCGCCGACGAAATGAGCCGGGGCGAGGCGGCGTCATGGACCGCCGCCGCGGCGCCGACCGTCGCGGGCAGCTTCGCGCTCAGCCAGCAGCTCAATCCGGGCAAGGCCGGAATCTATGACGTTGCGCTGCATCTTTGGATCGACGCAGTGGGTGATCGTGTCGGGGCGATGCGAACGCTCTCCGCTCTGCTCGGCACCCTGACGATTCTTGTGCTCTTCATCACAGTGCGCGAGCTTCTCGCCGCGCTCGACGACGCTGACGGCAGCCTCAGCCCTGAGTTGGCCGCGGCCTTCGCGGCCCTGCTGTTCGCCTGCAATCTCCGGATGATCACGACTGACCGCACTGCCCGGATGTACCCATTGATGTTGATCGCGACGCTCGCGCAGATCTGGTTTTTCATTCGATCATCTCGCCGTCGCGGCGCCGCCAATGTTATTGCCGCAGGTTTTTTCACGGCGCTTGCGACCGCCTGCAATTTCATTGTGCTCGGCTTTTTTGCCGCCGAAGCGCTCTGGCTAGCTCTTCTATGGCTGCCATCGCAATCTCGCAAAGTGCTCGGCCGGATTTCCGTGACGCGGCCTGGGGCTGCATTGATTCTGGCGGCGGCGATGTTTATCCCGCTTGGCATCGTTGACGTGCGTGCCGCGCTGGGCGCCCTTCATGCCGGCGTCCTGGGGACGATCGAGCCGCAGCCGCCGTGGTGGCCCGTCAGAGCCTTGATGGTGCTGACGGGCAACGCGGCCTTTTGGCCGCTGACCCTGATGGCGCTGTATGCGACTTGGCGTCAGCGCAGTACGCATCGCTTGGGCGTCCTGTTCATTCTGTGCTGGTTGGTGATTCCGTTTGGCCTGATTGAAATCGTGTCGTATGCGATCACACCGCTGATGGTCGAGCGTTACGTCTTGCCGAGCCTCGTCGCCTTTCTGGTGCTGGCTGCGATCGGGATCGCCTCGGTGCGCGGCGCAGCTTTACGTTACGCGATCGCGATACTGGTCGTCGGACAATCGCTCGCGCATTTACATCATCACTGGCGCAATCCCGAGGACGTCCAATGGCGCGAGGCGGCGCGCTTCGCCGTCGCTGCGACGCCCGCGGGTCGGCAGGTCGCCGTGGTCCCGCTCGAGCCCCTGATGGTCCTGCGTTACTACCTCGATCAGCCGCAGCGTCTACGCCTCGTCGGCGCGCGCGCACAGCTCGATCCGGCTTCGCGCGTATGGACGATCGCCTGCGGACCGGAACCGATTCTGATTGCGGATTCCGCATTGCCGTCGGCTTCGCTGCAGCAGATCAGCTCCTGCTATCCACGTCTGCTCAAGCGCTTCCGCCTGGTCGAGGTCCGCGCCCGCTAAACCATAGGGATTCTTTGCACAAGCCACTTCTGTCGTTCTGAGCGAAGGCTGCCGCAGCGAAGAATCCCGGATCCTTCAATCCGCTGAGAAGCACAATGACGAGGGGAGTCTGCAAGCTGCTGCGTGACGAATCTCGGCCGCAGCGGAAGTAGAACTGGGGAATCTCTAAAAGTTGCGGCGGGATGCGCATTCCACGTATCCCGCCGCCTGATTAAGAATCTTGACGCAGCTCCGGGGGGCGGCCGAGTCCGCGAGGCGCGGCCAAGGTAAAGACTCGCCTGCTCGCTCCGTCTTTGGCTCCTCTAGTGTTCTAGTTCGAGCCGGTCGAGCCCAGTAGATTGCCGCCGAGGGTCGGATGGCCAACCGTCTTGTCGCCGACGATACTCACCACCGCCGGTTTGCCCGAATTGAAGGCCCGTTCGAGCGCCGGTGTGATGTCGTCGGGATTCGTCACGTGCTCGCCGTGGCAGCCCATCTCCTCGAAGATCTTGTCGTAGCGAATCTCCTGAAGCATGTTGAACGGGTCGGTGCGATCCTTGAGCATCGGCATCGCCTCGAAGCTCGGGCCCCACGAGCTGTTGTTCCACAAGACGCAGACGATCGGCAGCTTGTAGCGCGCCGCCGTCTCCATATCCCAGCCGCCGATCCCGAGGCCGCCGTCGCCCATCACCAGTGCGACCTGCGCTCCGGGCCGCGCCAACTGCACGCCGATACCCATCCCGAAGCCGTGGCCGACCGGGGCCAGCGGTCCGGCATCAATCACCGAGCCCGGAAAGCGGCAGACGAAACTCTGCGACATCCAGCCCGAGAGCGTGAAGCTGTCGATCACTACCGTCGCATTCTTGTCGAGCACCGAAACCAGATCACGCGTCAGCCGCGCCGGATGAATCGGCCGATTGGTTGCAAATTTCTTCGCCCCCTCGACCACCTGGCGGTCGAAATTTCCACGCACCTC
Organism: Candidatus Binataceae bacterium; assembly: GCA_035308025.1. Classification (NCBI taxonomy): domain Bacteria; phylum Candidatus Binatota; class Binatia (SeqCode); order Binatales (SeqCode); family Binataceae (SeqCode); species Binataceae bacterium (SeqCode). The sequence continues at coordinate 76,497 of DATGHL010000026.1, read as the reverse complement.
CGCCAGCTCCTTGACCCAGCTCGAGTTGCGGTTCTTCGAGAAGTCGAGCTTCGCCTCTTTGATGCGATTGATCATCTGGCGCAGCACCAACTTCGGATCGCCCACGATCGGAATCTCCGCCGGCACCTGCCAGCCGATCCGGCTCGCGGTCGGATCGACCTGGATGTACTTGGCCTTGTCATTCCAGGTCGGCGGACGGCCGAAATGCTCGCCGCTCCAGAAGCGGAAGCCCAGCGTCAGGACGACGTCGGCGCGGCCGGTGAAGGGCTTCTTGAAGGCGCCGCGAATCGCCAGCGGATGCTCTTCCGAGACCGAACCCTGTCCGGCGCGGCGCGCATAGACCGGAATATTCGTAAGTTCAACAAACTCTTTAAGTTCTGCCGCGGCCTGCGACCAGAACAGTCCGTCGCCGCCGGCGATCAGCGGCCGCTCGGCCGCATGCAGCATCTCGACCGCTTTGTCGATCTTCGCCGGATCGCCCGCCGAGCGCGTGTCGTCGAGCGTGAACGGCATTCCGCCCGCACGCTGCTTCGAGTCCTCGCCGCCCGCATAAAGTATGTTCTGCGGAATCTCCACCAGAGCGACGCCCTGTGGCGGTGTCATCGCCTCGCGGAAGGCCAGCCGCATGTCGAACTCGATCGTGCTCCAGTCGGTGACGCGCTTCGTATACTTCGCGAAGCTGCGCAGAATGTCGGAACCGTAGGCCTCCTGGAATGAGCCCTGATGATCCTCCGTGTTCGGATGCTGCCCGGAGACGCAGACCACGGCGCTGTTGGTCATCGCGGCGAGGCTGAGGCCGGTCACCGCGTTGGTCAATCCGCATCCTGCCGTCACCATGCAGATACCGGGTTCTCCCGTCATCCGCGCATAGGCGTCGGCAGCGTAGGCCGTTGCCTGCTCGTGACGCATATGGATGAGCTTGATCTCGTGGCTGCGCAATTGCGCGAGAATCGGGAACAGATGCCCGCCGTTGATCGCGAAACAATAGCGCGCGCGGTTCTCGCGCATAATTCGCGCGACTAGTTCGCCGCCGTCTGCTTTGGCCATCGGAAGTCCTCCTGGGTAATGCCGTGCGGTCACAGACACTTTGGGATGCCGCGCCGTAGGGCTGGGGCTACCGGGCGTGCGCGCCGCTTGGATTTCGAGGGAATCTTGACACATTTCCCAGGCGAGCGAAAACCGCGAGCCGGCGCGTGGACGAAATCGTTCGACCGAACAACCCTGACGCCAATCCGTCGTAAGGTAGTTGATCCTGAGGCCGTAACTTGTATCTTGTTAGGCCGTGCCGAAGAACCATCGAATGCCGAAACGCATCGGGCTTCAACACCGCGTGATGGAGCTCGCTCTCGCTTGATGAAGCGCTTTTACCGAGCGGTCCTGGTTGCGCTGATTTTCTTTGGCGCAACCCTTCCGGTGTTTGCGTTCAGCTTGATGCAACCGCAATCGTGGCCGCCGCCTTATAATCCGTCGTCGTGGCCCGCGCCGCTCAATCCGGCTAACTGGCCCTTTACGCTGATTCCGATTCCTGAGGTCGCAACCGATCCCAACGGCGGCGTCACCTTCGGTGTCTTGTTCGCCGCGCTTTTCGAGAATCAACATAAAGAGATCACCAGCATCTTTGCCCCCGACATCAACGACAATACCGACCTCGGACCCGGCGGCGCAGTGCGCTACTTCGCTTACCCTTCGGCCGATACCCAGTGGTACGCGCTCGCGGAGGCGCACCAGACTATCCAGCGTCAAGTGGATTTGGATTACGCCACCGGCAGGACGTTGGAGAAATGGTGGTCGTTCGAGGGCCGCATCTTCTTCGAGCGCGATCCTACCGAACGTTTTTTCGGGATTGGCAACGATTCCCGCGAAAGCGGCCAGAGCAACTACACCACTCAGCAGGTCTACGTGAGCGGCAAGTTCGGCTGGAACATTACGAAGAACCTGCAACTCGCCATCGTCGCGCGCCCGCGCTACGTCAGGATTCTGAAGGGCGCCTTTAATTCCCTCCCCCAAACCACCGCGCTCTATCCCAAGGTCAAGGGCATCAACGGCGGCTCCGAAATCTACAACGAAATCCGCGCCACCTATGATACGCGCGACTCGGTTGACATCCCGCGCGCAGGCGGCCTCATCACGCTCTATGAGGGTAACGCTGATCGGCGATTTCTGAGCTCCGTCTCATACAACCGTATGGGCACAGACTTCCGCCATTACTGGACCGTCATGCCGCGTCTGACGATCGCGGCGCACGCGTATATCCAGTACACGCCGGCCGGCCGCGAGACGCCGTTCTGGTCAATGGCGCGACTCGGCGGTGAGGACAGCCTGCTCTACGATCAGGAAACCTTGCGTGGCTATGGCGTGGGCCGCTTCACCGACAACAATCTTTCAGTCGCTAATTTCGAGTTCCGTACGCGGGTCTATGACACCGATATAGTCGGCACTCATGCTATCGCCGAAATCGCGCCGTTTGCCGAAGCCGGCCGCGTCTTCCGTAAGCTCTCTGAGGATCCCGCAACCGATCTCCATCCGGTCGGCGGCATCGGCTTTCGCGGGATTGCCGAGCCGTTCGTGGCTGGCTACGTCGATGTCGGCTATGGGGGCGAGGGCGCCGCGGTCTTCTCCGGCATCAACTATCCCTTCTAGAATAACCAGTCCCCGGCCAGGGCCCGCGTCCTGACCCACCCTTTTCAGGACTTCGCGGTGGCGCTGAACCGGGAAGGGAAGGGCGTCGCGAAGCGGACGTCCGGATGAAGGCTGCGGGCGCGCTCGAGCAGCGCCGCTTCAGCTTCGGGAATCTGCGGATCGGGGATGCAGCAATCGACCGGACAGATCGCGGCGCATTCCTCATGGTCGAAGAAGCCGACGCACTCGGTGCATTTTTCCGGCGCGATATAATAGATGTCCTCAGCGATCGGCGGATGGCTCGTGCCGTCCCTCTCCCACGGCGCACCGCCGACATAGATTGCGTTGTTTGGGCATCGCGGCAGGCAGGCGCCGCAGTTGATGCACTCCTCAGTTATTATTGTTGCCATGCTGGATACGCTTGCAGGGTATTCGGAAAGATCGGCTTCGCCTAATGCTCCGGCATCGCGGCGGCGACGCGGCGCGCGAGTTCGACGAAGGCGAGGCTCGACGGATGCTCGGGCTGGCGCAGCGTGATTGGCGTACCGCTGTCTCCCGCCGCGCGAATTTCTGCGTAAAGCGGGAGCGCCGCCAGAAGCTCCAGAGCCTCTGCGCGGCCCATCTTCTCGCCGCCGCCATGGCCGAACAGATCTTCGCGTTCACCGCAGTCGGGACAGGTGAAGTAGCTCATGTTTTCAACCACGCCGAGGAGTGGGCAATGCACTTGGCGGAACATCCGGACGGCGCGGAGGGCGTCCGCGAGCGCAACGTCCTGCGGCGTCGTCACGATCACGACGCCATCGAGTTCCACCAACTGCGCGAGCGTGAGCTGGGCGTCGCCGGTGCCCGGGGGCAGATCGACGATGAGAAAATCCTGGGTGCCCCAGAGCGTGTCCTGCAAGAACTGGCGCACCGCGCTCATCACCATCGGGCCGCGCCAGATAACCGGCGTCTTGTCGGTGAGAAAAAATCCGATCGAGATCAGCTTGATGCCGAACTTTTCGATCGGGAAAAAACTCTGCCCACCCGCCGAGCGGGGTTTCTCGCCCGCGACCCCGAACATCATCGGGACCGACGGGCCGTAGATATCGGCGTCGAGCAAACCCACCTTGTAGCCGAGGCGGCTGAGCGCCACCGCGAGATTCGCCGCGACCGTGGACTTGCCGACGCCGCCTTTGCCGCTAGCCACGGCCACCACCCAGCGCGTCCCGGCAAGCCGCGTCCGTCCGGTCTTCTCGCCGAGCTCAGGCTCGATCTTATGGACCTTGAATTCGATCTTGGCGACGCCAAGATCGTGGGCGAGCGCCTCGTGGACCCGCCGCGCAATTTCCTTGAGCGTGGCCTCTTTGTCGCCTGCATTACGGAGGGTGACGGCAAAGCCGCCGGCGTCGTTGGGCGTCACCTCCTCGATGATTCCGAGCGCGACCAGATCGATGGAATAACCCGGGTAACTCACCCGCGCCAGCGCCGTCAGGACATCCGCTGTCGAGATTTCTTTCATTTTCACTGCTTTTTTAGCGTCCGGAGAGTCCGCGCTCTGCTGTCGCGCTCTTGCACGATCGCTCCGCAAAATGTTTCACGCGAAACCTTTTCAACGCCAGACCCCCGCAAGCGCGTGACAACGGAGTACGCGTCGAAAAAAATGTTTCACGTGAAACATTCTAACAACTTTGTGCGAGCGATGTGCGCAAAGTGAAACATTTCATCTTTCCGGCGATGCGTCAGAAATCTGAGAGCGACGCCCGGCGTAGAGAGAACTATCCGAGGAACCGCCCGCAACGGGCAGCACCCCGGGCTACGGGCTCGGCTAATCTGGCGCCTCAAGCAACTCCTTTGCAGCAGACTGCCAAGAGCGCTTGGCACGGGAGGGCAATAGCATCGCAATAAGGTTACTACTAAGCCGGTCTAATTCTTGCGGAGAGCTACCGCGGGGGAAAAAGCCGGAGGTAGCATCCTGTGCTCTGCCAACTCGTCTTTCAGCCTGTCATCAGGCTCATCCAGATCGTCGTCTCCGTCGTTGAATATATCCTGGTTCAGCTCTGCCAGCTCATCCAGGAAGCTGTAAACGTCGTCACCCAGGTCCTCGAGTGGCTCTGCAACAGCGTGGTCCAGACCGTATGCAATGCGGTCTGCAGCGTCATCTGCGGCATTTGCGACTTCTTCTGCGGGATTTTCGGCTGTGATTGCGGGTGTGAGAACGTCTGCAACAACGTCTGCGGCGTTGTTACAAATATTATCTGTGCCTGGACGTACGTTTTACAAGTTGTTGTTCAGTTTATCACTCGGCTCGTATGCAATTATATCGTTCAGGCCATAATCCAGCTACTCAACCTAATCGAAGCGATCGTCACGATGATCCTGACGTGGGTCTGCACGCTGATCGACATTGTGATCCGCTGGTTCCTATGTTGGACGTACCTCGCCGAGATCTTCAACAACACCGATCCGCGCCGCTTCCGGGTTGCCCCGAAAATTATCCGCAACAATGACGGCTATTCCGACTGGTTTGTCTATGTGAACAACGCGAATGCCGACGGAGCAGCGGACCAGAACGTTCGAGGCTACATATTGAGCGATAGCGGGAAGCCGCTGGCGCCGATAGTTGATGCGGCATCGGGAGCAATCTCATACTACGAAGTCGCCACGCGCGGTAATCTGATCACCGGCCATTTCATCAGAGAGCAGGGCGGCGGGTACGTGCCGGGCCGGCCGTTGCTCTATTACCCGTATAAGGTGATGGAGATCGCCAGCCATCTGTTCAGCGATATCTTTGCGAGCGCACCAGCGGACGACGGAACTGGCACGGACTTTCACAAGAATTTGCTCACCTATAATCCCAACGTCCAGGCATGGCTCGCTGGCGATGCCATATTGGCGAGCAATAACTATAACGATTGGAACAATAAATACACCAACAAGGCTTCTCAGGATTATTTCGGTGATCGGTCGCTGCCCGATATGGGTATGCGCGTTGATACGGATTCGACCTGCAGCCATCCGACCAACACCTCGTTGAATCTGGTAAATGGCGAGATCGAATTCACGCCGCCCAACACCGCGGTTGCCGAAAATATGAAGTGCGGATCGGGCCAGACACTTACCTTCGACGAGACCAACTTCCTTTTACTGAACAAGGACGGCGACACCTCTGCGGTCACGACCTTTTTCGTGTCGGAATACAACATGGACGACTCGTCGGTCGGCTGCAACGATCTGCTCGGCTATACCATCGTCACGTTTCGCGGGAGCCGCAAGCTGGTGTTCGTGCAAAAGGCGGTGCTGCCGTTCGAGGCGGACACGAACCGCATGATGGCGCTGGTGGTCGAGAATATTTCCGCCGCGAACCAAAACATCGTGCGGGTCGCTGAGACCTACCTGCACGAATGCGGGCATCAGTGCGGCCTGCTCCACGACAGTGACAAGCCGAATTGTGAGAACGACACGACGCTGCACATCAGCAAGGTGATGGACCCGAGCGGTAACATTCGCCGGGCCTACACCCGCCTGCAGTGGTGCATGATCCGGCTGAGCCCGTATGTGACTTCCAGTGATCTGGCGGCTTTTGTGCAGGCGCCGGAGTTGCCAGACTCGGAAACCCAGCCGCCGCAGCCGCCGCGATGAGGATTGGAGAGGAATAAAATGTTTCATAATACGGCTGGGACCACGTGGTTGAGCGTGATTTCGAATCGGGTGCGCGAGCGGGAAGTGCGGCGTCAGGTTGTATCGGAGCGTATCCGACAAGCTGTGGTTTCGGGCAATTTCCTTGAGAGTTACGTCCCAGGCCGGGTCCCAGCCTTGTTGCTGGAGTTTCTCAAGATGGTAACCGGGTCGATTCTCGGCTTTTGGATTCTGACCGAGTTGCTGACGCACACCATCCACGCAAATCCACTGTACGTACTGGCGGCGTTCGGCCTGATCTATTCGCTGCAGACTACCTACTACAAATACAGACTCTCGGCGGATCCCGATTACAAGATACCGCGGTGCCGGTGTAGCGGAGCCCGCAATGACCATACTGAGGCTGTGCTGCAAAGTCCGGAAAGCGCGACTTTCGGGATTCCGAATTCCGCGTTCGGCGTTGCGCTCTACGTTACGTTATTATTTCTGATTTACGTGAAAGCGCCGGGAGCGGCGCTACTGTTTGCACTTACCGCGGTCCTGATCAGCGCCTATTTAAGCTATGTAATGGTGATCAGGATCAAAAGCCTGTGCATGAAGTGTATCAACGTCGCAGCATTGAACGCGTTGATTTTGTGGCAACTGTTGCGCTGATTTCATCGATCGAGCCGGTGCTTTCGGTCAGACCGAGGCTCAGGACGAAGCCAATCGCCGGCAGCAGCCCCAGCACAAACAGCGCGCGCGCCAAGCCGTAGTGGTCGGCGATCGTCCCGAAGAGCGGCATCAGGAGCCCGCCGATGGTCATCGAAAGCCCCAGCGTCACGCCCGCGGCGAGGCCGACGCGATTGGGCAGATATTCCTGCGCCATCACGACGACGACGCTGTTCGACGCCGCCAGTACGATTCCGACGGGAATAAGCATCGCACCGGCCGCGATCAGGTTATTGAGGCTGAGAAACAGCATGATCAAAGGAACCACGACGGCGAGCGAGACCACGATCACGATCCGCCGTCCGTAGCTGTCGGCGAGCCGGCCGCCGATCAGCGTCCCGACGGCGACGGCGAAGAGCATCGTAGTGAGAGCGAGGCCGGCGCCGCTCTGCGAGCCGTGCAGGACATGGATCCAATAGAGCGGCACAAAGGTGTTTAGGCCAAAAAATGTGATCGAGCGGGAGATTACGACCGCGGTCAGCCGGACGAAGTCGCTCCAGCGCTCGGGCGCCTCAGCGAGCGCACGCGCATTGTGGCGATTGGATTCATGCACCGTCGTGATGCGCGGCAGTTGCCACGTCACCGCCGCGCCCATGGCGATGACGGGAGCTGCCAGCACGAGCGCACCGCGCGTCCCGAAGGCAATCAGGGTCGGGGTGATAAATAACGGTCCGAGGGCGAAACCGACCATCCCACCGACCGTGAACAGGCTCATAGTCGTCGCCTGCCGCGAGCCGCTCAGGTAGCGGACGCGACGCGCCGCCTCGGGATGAAAGGCCGAGATGCCGAGACCGCTCAGTGCGATCGCGGCGAAGATCAGCGCATAGCTCGGCGCGAGGCCGCTGATCGCGACGCCGACGCCGGCGAGCATCAGGCCGGCCGGAATCAACCACGGCGACGGCCGCCGATCGGCGAGCATCCCAAAGGCAGGTTGCGCGACCGACGCCGACAACGTCTGCGCGAGCACGAGCCCAGCCGCAGCGGCGTAGGTCAGGTGGTTGGCGGCGATGAAGAACGGCAACATCGCCGGCACGACGCCCTGATTGACGTCGTCCGAGAGATGGGCGGCCGAGAGCAGCGCGATCGCCTTGTAGTCGACTCCGGCGCTCGATGCGGCTCGCGGACCGTCCTGCTTGTTCTGCGGCGTTGGGCTGATCAAGAATTTTGACGCAACTCGCAGACTTCTGACCTTAGCCGCGCGTCGCAGACTCCACCGCCCCCCGTGCTCGCTTCGTGCAGCAGCCGCGCTCGGCTAGTCAAGAATCTGGACGCAGCTCGCGGACGTCTGACCGTGGCCGCGCCTCGCGGACTTGGCCGCCCCCTGTGCTCGCTCCGCCTTCGGCTCCGCTAGTGTTAGTCAACGTTGAAGCCGCCACCCTCCATCTGATGACCGTACATGTCCTCGACGTAGTACTCCGACTGATGAGTCGCCGGCCGCCCGCCGTGGCCGTACTCGAAGAGCCATCCGGAAGGATTGCGCAGATAGAAAGAGAACATATGGTCGTTCGAGTGTTTGCCCGGCGTGATCGCGACCGGCACCTTGTGCTTGCGCACCAGATCATAGGCGAGCCCGACGTCGTCGAAGTTTTCGACTTCGAGCATCAGATGGTTGATGCGCCGCTTCTGTGGACCGACGCCGAATGCGATAGAGTGGTCGCGATCGTTGCAGTGCATGAAGATCGGCGTGGCGACGCGATCGCTGCCGAGGCGGATGCGGTACTCGACGCCGCCGCGCATTCCGAGCGCGGTATAGAAGCGTTGCGCCGCGGCCGGATCGTCCTGGCGCAGGATGCAGTGGCCGATGCCGCCGCTGCCGGTCTTGAACCGTCCGTGCATCCGGCGGCCCGGATGGAACGGCTTGCTGAAGTGAATCTCCGGGCCGTGAAAAATTTCGATCGGATTACCGCCGGGATCGTTCAGCTTGAGCACTTCGAGAACGCGGCGTTCAGCCGCTTCCTCGCTCGCGCCGACGCGGAACTTGATCCCGGCCTCGGCGAGCTGACGCTGCATCGCGGCGAACTCCTCGGCGCCGGCCACGCGCCAGCCCAGATACTCGAGGTCGTCGCTGCCGTTGTCGTGCAGTACGATTCGATGATGCCAGTAGTCGGTGCGCAGGTAGCAGCGGTCGCCTTCGCCGTCGTCCGCCAACTCCATTCCGAGGATCTCGGTGGCGAAGCGCCGCCATTCCGCGACTTGCTTGACGCCGATTCCCATGTAGCCCAACTCGGTCACCTGAACCATATTTTCCTCCGTGTCGCCGTGCATAGGTCTACCCGGAAAACCGGTATCGGCTTCGCTGGCGCGAAGCTGTCCGAGATCCTTCGACTTCGTTCGCGTTGCTCACTTCGCTCAGGATGACAATAAACATTAGCGCAATGCGGAAAAGTTCGTTGGCCGCAGGATCGAGTTGGCCAGGGACGCCAGAATCGGGCCGTTCTCTTCGCTCTTGCGGCGCGCCTCGATCCATTCGGGATCGGCCTGAAAGGCCGCGAACTTGGCGTCGCGCTCGGCCATCGATTCCCATTGCAGCATATAGATCAGGTCCTGATTCGACTCGCCTATCGCGACCGTCCAGTAGCCGATTTGCTTGAAGCCGTGTTTCTCGAAGAGCCGCACCGTGACCTTCTCGAAGCGGCTGATCAGGTCCGGCAGCCGGCCGGGCATCGCGTGATAGATTCTCAATTCGTGAATCATGAGATTTACTCTCCGGTCACTGGGCGGCGCAGGCCCCCGCGAGGCTGGCGAGCGCCACGCTGCGGCGGCCCTCGCGCAAGTCATTGCGGTCGAAGCCGTTGGTCAGATAACTGAACGAAATCCCACTCGCCGGGTCCGCCCACGCGAGCTGCCCGCCGAAGCCCGGATGGCCAAACGCCTCGGCCGAGTTGGTCCGCCCGAAGCCGCGCAGATTGGCCTTGCCGTCGCCGCCAGCGATCACGATTCCGAGGGCGCGATTCGCCGTCATCCCGCGCGCCGGATCAATCAGGTCGCCGCTGCGGATCCGCCGGGCCTCGCGCAGCATCGCGGAATCCCAGATGCGCCGGCCATCATGCGCGCAGCCGTCGTTGAGCAGCGCCTGATAGAACAGCGCGATGTCCGCTGCGGTGGTCATCAGGCCGCCTGCCGGGAAATCCATCTCGCGCAGCTCCGGGTCGTTCATCTCCAGCACCACCGCCTCGTTGATCGAGCCCATGTTGGCGCGCGGCGGCGTCACGCCGAGTTTCTTGTATTCTTCGGCGGCGGCCGGCTCGCCGACCCATTTCACGTCCGCCATCCGCGGCTGAATCGCGCGCGGCAAGCCGATCCGCAGGTCGGGCAAACCCAGCGGCGCGGCGATGCGATCGCGGATGAAATCGCCGAGGCGGGTTCCCGTGATGCGCTCGATCGCCTCGGCAATCGGCCAGTAATTCGCGTGGATATGGTACGCGAAGCGCTCACCCGGCGGATGCTCCGGGCGCCATTGCGCAAACCGTTCCAGCCGCCGCTTATGGTCGCCCCAATCCTTCCAGGCGCCCGGCGCGACCGGGATGCCAGCCGTATGAATCAGCAGATGCTCGATCGTCGTCGACTCTTTGCCGTTGGTCCCATATTCGGGCACATACTTGACGATGCGCTCGGCCGGATCGATCTTGCCCTCCTGGATCAGGAGCCACAGCGCCGACGAAGTGATCGCCTTGGTCGCCGACATCGCGTCGAAGACGGTGGCGTCGGTCGCCGGCTGCTCGACGCCGCCCTGCACGGCGCGGCCGAAGGTTCCCATCGCGCCGATCTTTCCGCTGCGCGCGATCGCCAACTGGCAGGCGGGCAGCACGCCTTCGGTAACGTCGCGTCGCGCGCGATCAAAGAGTGCCTGAACTTTGTCGGGATCAAGTCCGATTGCGGTCGGGGAATCCGCAAAAAAGTGCTGTGCCGGCATTGGTCGGGCTCCTTTTCGTTGTTGGAGTTGATACACCGTCGGGCGAGGACCGCGCATTCATGCCGGAGCTTACTACATCAATGCGGCGATAAATCAACGACCGCGCTGCCCGAAAATAGAAATCGCTTCCAGCCGCTTACCATTTTAATCAGTACTTGTGGCCTTCGTGGCGCGACGCAAGGGGTTCTCGCAGCGAGATCCGGCCCGTCCGCCGGCCAAACCCACGGAGAGTCTCAATCGCTTTCGTCCTGACGGCGCGCGGCTTCGGGTATCAGGCGCGCGATTGGCCGGCGGCGGCGCGTGATGATGATCGTGTCGCCGCGCTCGACTTTCGTGGAGAATTCGCAACAGACGAACCTTCGCCTCGGAGGCTTGAAATTCACGAATCATTGCTCAATTCTGACTGGTCGTTTCGACCAGTCAACTGGTTTTTATCAAACTGTGACCAACGCGTCGCTGATCGCAACCCTTGAGAACCATCGCGGGCTGAGGCACTCTCGCCTTACGGCATACCCTGGTCGCCATCGCTCGAACCGCGATGGAGCTACGACGGCCCGGCATTGGAGGAAATCAACGTGAGTTGGGATTTTGAGACCGAACCGGAATTTCAACAGCAGCTCGACTGGATGGAAAGGTTTGTCCGTGAAGAGGTCGAACCGCTCGACTATGTTCTGGAATCGCCCTACGACGTGCGGGATCCCAAACGCAACCGCTTGGTCCGTCCGCTGCAGGAGACCGTGCGCAAGCAAAAGCTCTGGGCCTGCCATCTCGAGTCCGAACTCGGCGGCCGGGGTTACGGACAGGTCAAGCTTGCCCTGATGAACGAGATTCTCGGGCGCTCGCGTTTCGCCCCGACGGTCTTCGGCTGCCAGGCCCCGGACACCGGCAACGCCGAGATTCTCGCCAAATACGGCACGCCCGAGCAGAAGAAACGCTACCTCGAACCACTGCTCGCCAATGAGATCGTTTCATGCTTCTCGATGACCGAACCGCAGGGCGGCGCCGATCCCAAGGTCTTCACCACCCGGGCCGAGCTCAAGGGCGACAACTGGGTGCTCAACGGCGAGAAGTGGTTTTCCTCCAACGCGCGCTGGGCGTCGTTTCTGATCGTGATGGCAGTATCGGAGCCCGACGCCGCCCCCTATCTGCGCCAATCGTCATTCATCGTCCCGATGGAAACTCCGGGCGTCACGATCAAGCGCAATGTCGGAGTAGGCCAGGAGCCCGAGGGCGCCGGCGCCCACGCCTACGTCAGCTACAAGGATGTGCAGATCCCGAAAGATCATCTGCTCGGGCCGCGCGGCAGCGGCTTTGCGGTGGCGCAGACCCGCCTGGGCGGCGGCCGCATCCATCATGCGATGCGCACCATCGGGCAGGTGCGCAAAGCCTTCGATCTGATGTGCGAACGGGCGCTCTCGCGCACCACGCAAGGCTCGGCGCTCGCCGACAAGCAGATGGTGCAGGAAAAGATCGCGGATTCCTGGATCGACATCGAGCAGTTCCGGTTGCTGGTGCTGCGCACCGCGTGGCGGATCGACAAGTTCAAGGATTACTTGAAAGTTCGCAAGGATATCGCCGCGGTCAAGGCGCAGATGCCGAAGGTCTTTCACGATGTCGCGGTGCGCGCGTTGCAGCTCCACGGCTCGCTCGGCGTCACGCCCGAGATGCCCTTTGTCGATCAGGTGATGGAAAGTTTCGTGATGGGTCTGGCTGACGGTCCGACCGAGGTCCATAAGATCACGCTGGCGCGGCAAATCCTGCGCGAATACAAGGGCACCAAGGGACTCTTCCCGAGCGGTCACATTCCGGCGTTGCGCGAGGCCGCCATCAAGAAATATGGCGAGCTCATCGAGCGCGAGGTCGCGGCCAATTGAACCCGGCCACACAGCATTACGATTTCACCGGCAAGGTCGTCGTTATTACGGGCGGCAGCCGCGGCATCGGCCACGCGATGTCCCTGGCGTTTGCGGCGGCCGGCGCCAAGGTCGCAGTGGCGAGTCGCAAGCTCGAAACCTGCGAGGCCACGGTCAAGGAACTGCGCGCGCTCGGCGGCGACGGCTCGGCCCACGCGATCCATGTCGGCAAGTGGGAAGATTGCAATCGCCTCGCCGACGAGGTCTATGCGAAGTGGGGCCGCGCTGACGTTCTGATCAATAACGCCGGCATCTCGCCGCTGGCGCCCTCGGCGCTCGAGACCAGCGAGGAGCTGTTCGACAAGATCCTCGCCGTGAACCTCAAAGGACCCTACCGGCTGTCGGCGGTGTTCGGCGCGCGGATGGCCGCAGGGCCGGGCGGGGCGATCGTCAACATCACGTCGACGGCGGCGGCGCGGCCCAGCGCCGAGATGGCGATCTATGGCGCCGCCAAGGCCGGCCTCAATGTCCTGACCGTCACCTTCGCCAAGGAGTATGGGCCGAAGGTGCGCGTCAATTGCATCATGTGCGGCCCGTTCCATACCGATATCAGCAAAGGCTGGTCGCGCACCGACGATTTTACCCGGCGCGCGCGCGAGACCTTTCCGCTCCAGCGCGCGGGCGATCCCGAAGAGGTCGCCGGGGCCGCGATGTACTTCGCGAGCCCGGCCTCGAGCTTCACCACCGGCGCGATTCTCACCATCGACGGCGGCTCGTCGAATCCGATCGTGCGAACGCTCTATGAATGAGGAGATGAGTATGGAATGCGAATTTGATCGAACCGCCGGAGACCTGGGCAATATCGTCGCCCTCGAACACGCTAATGTGACAGTGCCGGACCAACCGCTCGCGATACGCTCTTTTAGCTCGTTGCACTCGGCCTGACGCGCGATCCGTTTCTCATGACCGCCGTCACTAATACGTTCTTGTTGTAGGTCTTGAGAATCTCCTGGCGCCGCGCCTAGGCTGAATGAATCCTGGGCGTTACCCGCTCAAGCAGGCGCAACGGCAATCACGGAATCGTCTGGGCGACTCATCCTGACGGCGGGAGCGTCTACCAGTTCGCGGATCGCAGCGATCAGAATTTCGCGCCGGACCGGCTTGCTGACATGGCTATCGCAGCCCACTTCGAGCGTCTTGCCCACCGCCCCGTCGAGCACCGAGGCCGTCAGGGCGATTATCGGAGTGCGCCTGAGGCCGTGGAGCTTCTCCCATTCGCGAATCCGCCTGACTGCCATGTAGCCGTCCATCACCGGCATATGCATGTCCATCAGGACGATGTCGTAGCGGTGCTCCATGAATTTCCCGAGCGCGGCCGCTCCATCAGCGGCCTGATCGAGACTACACCCGGTCTTCCTCGTAAACGCTTCGATCAGGAGACGATTATCCGGGGAATCGTCAGCCACCAGGATGCGGAGCGAGCCCACGAAGTCAGATAAGACCGCCGGCCGGGAGAGCAAACGCGGTGCAGTTTCGCGATCCGGCGCCGCGCCGAGCGCCAGGGCCGCGCCGCTCGCAGCAAACGCGGCGGGCTTTTCCAACCGGGCGACGGTGCGTTCCTCGGCGACGGCTTGGAGGGCGCCAGCTAGCTCCGCGCGCCGGATCGGCTTGACCAGATGCGTGATCAGGCCGAGACCACGGAATATCGGCAGCTTCACGCTGAGGTCGTTCGCAGTTAACATCGGGATGATCGTAATTTGGCCGCAGCCCGCCGCGATGATTCGGCGGGCGGCTTCAACACCCCCAAGCCCCATCGCCTGATTGTCGAGCAGGAGAGCGTCGTAGCCGTGGCGATCGTCGCGCAGGCGCGCGAGCGCCTCATCGCCGTCCGCGGCGACGGTGCATTGCGCGCCCAGATGGGCGAGCATCGCGGCTAACGTTCGCCGACTGGTGGCGTTCGGGTCGACGACGAGAAGCTTGAGATTCCCCGGGGGTCGAGTGACCACGGTTGCAGCCGTGGCCGACCCGTCCGGCAATCTGAAGCGCGCGCTCAAGTGAAAGGTGCTGCCGCAATCGACGGTGCTTTCCACCGCGACCCGCCCACCCATCAGCTCGGCGAGCTGTTTGACAATCGCGAGGCCGAGGCCACTGCCACCGTACTTGCGCGCGGTCGAGGATTCCGCCTGAGCATAGCTGCTAAAGATGCTTTCGATTTGCTCAGCGGGAATACCGATTCCAGTATCGTGGACCGCAAAGCGGATCATCCCATGATCGTCTTCGGGTCTGATTTCGAGCGCGATTTCCCCTTGCGCCGTGAACTTGATCGCGTTGCCGAGCAGGTTGGTCAGTACCTGGCGCACCCGCAGAGGGTCGCCGATCACGGTCTGCGGAGTGGCCGGCGAAATATCGACGATCAACTCGAGGCCCTTCTGATGGGCCCGCAGCGCGAGAGTTTCGGCAACGCGTTCGGTCAGCTCGTAGAGATCGAAACTGGTCTCTTCGAGCTTGAGGCGGCCGCTTTCGACCCGCGCCAGATCGAGGATCGCGTTGATCAGGTCGAGCAGCGCGCCGCCGTTGTTCATCATGATCGACAGGTATTTGCGCTGATCGGGGCTGAGTTCACTATCAGCCAGGACCTCGGCCATTCCCAGGATCGCATTCATGGGCGTGCGAATCTCATGCGACATACTCGAAAGAAAATCACTCTTGGCGCGTGAACTCGCCTCAGCGGCCTCTCGTGCCGCGGCGACCGCCCGCTCGGCCGCGCGTAGCTGCTCGACATTCTGCACCAGTGCTTGGAGCCGCAACTTGATGCTGTTGCGATAACGCTCGGTCAAGGTCGCGAGGAACAGTGAGATAAATGCGGCGGTCGATAATTCGAGCAAGCGAAACAGTTGAAAGCCGTCAGCAGCCTGCGGCGCAATCTCCGTCGCCGCAACCGCCGCGCCTAGACAGACCAGCACGAAGAATGACTGCCACAGCATCCCCCATGGTGCGAAGGCAGCCGTCCCAAACAGCATCAGCACCAACGCGAGGAAGAAGGCGGTCATCTGATGGGTGATCGTCCCGACAATCGCGGCGCTCACGACCAGCGTCGAGCTCCAGGCGAAGACCCCCTCGCGCCAGCGGTCGTGGAACGATCGCGTCCAGGTCCAGCCGAGAAAAAAGCCGGTAAAGGCGAGATCGCAGAAAAGGATCGGCCCGACCGATCGTGCGAACCACGGAAAGCGGACCATGACTATCACGAGATGGCCGAGCTGCAGCGGCAGCGTGCAGCCGATTCCGATACGCACGGTGCGCGTCAGCCAGAGCTCGGCCTCATCAAGCTCGCGCGCCGGGTCGACATCTGCAACAGCATCGATCCAGGACGCGCAGCAGGCCTCAGCCTTTTTCATGCTTCTCCACTTTGACGCGGGTCTGACGCGGATTCACGCGCGCGTCAGAGTGGATGTGAGCAAACCTGATGCCCGCTAGGTATCCATCAGCGAAATCGCCCCCAATCCGATAGCTTCGCTTTTATTTTGCCACGAGCGAGAGCGAAGAAGGTGGTCCACCCCTGATCAATACACAATTAGACATATCAATGCATAACAGACGTATGTTAAGGCAGTGAATGCGCGGTCTCAGTCATCGCGATTAAGCGCACTCCGTTCTGCGCGCGAAGCTCATTCGCCGCGAGTATTATCGACGATATTGCAACATGATTTGCGATTTCGCTACGGCAATCGTTTCGCATCCGTTGCAGCCGACTATTGCCCGTAGAAACTGGTCCTAGTCGAAAGGCAGCAGGACGTGGAAAGTCATGCCGACCGGTTGCACCGGATCCGCAGGTTGCGCGGGGTCTCTCACGGAGTCGCTGCGGAGCAGATTCTCAGGGCCGCGACTCTCGGCCCACAGCTTGCCGCCATGAAGCTCGATCGTATGTTGGCTCAACATCAGGCCGAGCCCTGTGCCCTTTGCCTTGGTGGTGAAGAAAGGTGTGAAAAGCTGTTCTATTTCTTCGCCGGTTATCCCTTTGCCGGTGTCGCTAATCTCGACCCGCAGAAACTGACGCCGCCGCCCTTTGGACGAGATCCTGAATTGGCTCTCCATCGCGGTCCTAATCCTGATCAGATGTCGAGTGCCCGTGGGACTCTCGTCGATCGCCTCGCGTGCGTTGCGCAACAGGTTCAAGAAGACGCGCTCGAGGGCCGCGGCGTCGCCGTTAACCTCGGGCAGGCTTGGGTCGAACAACTGTTCAACCACGACACCCTGCTGCACCGGCTCGAACAGACCCGCCATCCGCAGCGCCTGATGCAGCACCTGATGGATGTTGAAGCGCCCGCGATTGAGCCGGGCCGGCCCCGATACCGCCAGTACCTGCTCGACCAGCGAAGCGATTCGATCAACCCCCTGCAGAATCAATCCACAGTACTGACGGGCGCGCTCGTCGGCTGGAAAGAGCGCCGCCAACAGCTCGGCGGCCCCTTTAATCCCGGTTAACGGGTTCTTGACCTCGTGGGCGAGCCCGGCGGGCGATAGCCGCAGCGCGTGACGATTGCGCTCGCCGCCGAGTTCGAGTCCTCTTTGATGGGAAAGATCGTGAAGCAGGACAACCACGCTCTGGGCTTCACCAACCGGTCCGAGTAAGGGGAAAACGCCCGCGTGAACGGAGACCCGGCGCTTCTCCAGGGCGAGCTCGATCGCCGGATTTTCGAGGCTCTGCGCGGTCTCGAAGCAAGTCTTGACCATATCAGCGAGCCACTGATTGAGCTCGAACAGGCGTTCGACGCGGAAGCGCACGATGGGCGAAACTCCCAGCAAAGTCTCGGCGGCCGGATTGACCGTGATCGGATCGCCCGTCTGCGACAGCACGAGCACGGCCTGCGGTAGGCTTTCGACTATGTCGCGCCACAGATCCATCGCCGTCAGAAATTAGCATAGCGTGGTTCGTCCGCCGAGAGTTGTCGTCGGCGGACGGGACGGTTTTCGCCTCAAGTTACGTTCAACGAGCGGTGCGGCATAATAGAAATAGCTGTTTATAATATTAGATTTTTTGATGTCAGATGGGTTGATTGCGGTTGCCCAGGACAATAAGGTGAGCCTCGTCAACGGGAACTTGATGCCGGGGAACCTCCTAAAGATTTCTGTACTTGCCTGTCTAGCGGCACCGCTGTTCGGCTGCTCGCCGGCGCTGAATTCCTCCTCCGAGCAGGCAGGATTGTCGGTCACCGGCGTGGCGACCGACCATGCGAGCCCGGCTCAGAATGCCCCGGCGCAGAATGACGACGCCGCTGCCGCCACGAAGCCGGGGTCGGACAGTGGGCCCTTTGTACGCAGCCAACCGCAAAGTGTCG
Organism: Candidatus Binataceae bacterium; assembly: GCA_035308025.1. Taxonomy (NCBI): domain Bacteria; phylum Candidatus Binatota; class Binatia (SeqCode); order Binatales (SeqCode); family Binataceae (SeqCode); species Binataceae bacterium (SeqCode). The sequence continues at coordinate 58,447 of DATGHL010000026.1, read as the reverse complement.
CGCCCTTTCCGATCGTGTTGAATCGCACCGTCCAGGCCTATGTGGACGGTTACGTTAACCAGCCCGCGACGCTTAACCGGTCGTTTCGGCGGATCAGCCCATACATGGCCGAGATGGGATCGTTGCTGCGGGACCGCGGGCTGCCGCCTGACCTGGTCTATCTAACCGTTGCCGAGAGCGGCTTTGCGGCAAATGGGGCTGGCCCTTGGCAACTCAGCCGCGGTACTGCCCGCCGCTTCGGTCTAACGATCAACCGCTGGGTGGACGAGCGGCGCGACCCGATCAAGTCAACGCGCGCGGCGGCGGATTACCTGACGACGCTCCACGAGCAGACCGGCTCGGATTGGCGGATGACATTGGTAGCGTGGAACAACGGCGAAACCGGTTGTGACCGCTATCTCCGTCTGGCCGACGCTCCGTACGAGCGCCTGATCGAGCGCATACCCCGCCGTACCCGCACCCTGCTTAATCGCTTTATGGCCGTAGCGTTGATTGCGCGTCATCGCGAAGCCTACGGGATCGAACCGATGCGCTATGCAGCAACTCCTTCCTATCAGACGGTCACTGTGAAGGGTGGTACGCCGCTCAAGGCGGTGGCCGCGCGTCAGCACACCGCGGTCAGTGTCCTGCGCGCATTGAATCCTGCGCTGGTTGGCGATTGCGCCCCACCGAGCGCGAGAGTCTATCAGGTTCGCGTACCCGCGAACGGAGCGACTAGCGCCCAGGTCTCCCCCGAACTTTAGCTCTCCCCCAAGCCCCGGCCCGAGCTTACAGCCTGACTGGCTAGACTGAGCGGATAGTCCCGCCCTCGACGCGAATCGTCGATCCCGTGATATAGCCGGCGTGCCGACTGGCGAGAAAGGCCGCGATCGCGCCGAACTCGGCGGCGTCACCGATCCGTCCGACCGGCACCTGATTGGCGAGGCGTTTTTGGACCTCCTCAACCGTGATGTTCTGCCGACTCGCCATCATCTTCGAGACCTGCGCTACACGGTCCGTGGCAAAGGGGCCCGGCAACATCGTGTTGACCGTAACGCCGTCGCGGGCGACCTCGCCGGAGAGGGTTTTGGCCCAGCCGACGACCGAGGCGCGCAGCGTGTTCGAAATACCGATGGCGGCAATCGGCTGGATCACGGACTCGGAGGCGACGTTGATGATGCGGCCCCATTTGCGCGTCCGCATCTCGGGCAGCACCAGATCGGTCAGGCGAAACAGCACCAACACCATCTGGCGAAATTGTGCTTCCCAGACTTCGGGCGCGACGCCGATTACCGGCGACGGCGGTGGGCCACCCGAGTTATTGAGGAGAATATCGATCGGCCCGAGCTGCTGACGCGCGGTGTTGAAGGCGCGCTCGACCGTCGGCCAATCGGCTAGATCCGCAGCGACGCCGATGGCGCGTCCCCCGCGGCCGTTGATTTCGGCGACCGTCTTGTCGATCGCCTCCTGACCGCGCGCCAATACAGCGACGGCGACGCCCTCGGCCGCCAAGGCATGGGCGACGCCGCGTCCGAGACCCTTGCTGCCGCCCAACACCAAGGCTGTTTTTCCCGCGATTCCCAGGTCCATCGATTTCCTCAAGCGCAATCTAGCCGGATTTCGCGAGCGGCGGCGCAAAAGGCTACTCCCAACGCTGCCGCTTGCCTCATAGGGCCTACGTGGTTTTGTCGATAAATTCAAGAAAAGCGGGAGAGGGGACAACCCTATGCACGGGGGGGCGACATCGGGTCCCTGCCCCTCTCCCAATCGGTCGGGAGCGACGCGCCAATCTCGGGGGGAGTGGGATAAGCGCGTGTCGTTATAGGATACGTTCGACCGTTGCTGGGCGTTACGGATTTTTATTAGCGCCCGAGCAGCGTATGCTGGGGATGCAATGATTACCACCGAGGCCGCCTTGCATCTCGTTATCGAAAACGTGAAGCGCCTGGCCGTCGAGCGGGTTTCGCTCCGCGAGGCGTTGGCGCGAGTCCTCGCCGAGGAGATTCGCTCGCCGCGCGATATTCCGGGCTTTGCCAATTCCGCGATGGACGGCTACGCGGTGCGCGCCGCAGACGTTGCCGCCGCCCGCGAGGATCGTCCGGTGCGGCTCAAGGTGGTCGAAACGGTCGGCGCGGGCCTGATGCCGATCCACCGCGTCGGCGCGGGTGAGACGGTCCGCACGATGACTGGAGCGCCGGTTGCGGATGGCGCCGACGCAATCGTCCCGGTCGAGCGAACTCGCAGTCTTGGCGAAGCGGTCGAAATCCTCGCCGCGGCAACAGTCGGCGCCTTCGTCCGTCCGCGCGGTGAGGACTTGCGGCGGGACGAGTTGGTGATCGCGGCGGGCAAGACGCTGTCGGCCGCAGATGTCGGGATGCTGGCGTCGCTCAATCGCGCGATGGTCGACGTCTATCGCCGTCCGCGAGTCGCGATCGTCGCGACTGGCGACGAACTAGTGGATGTCGATCAGGCGCCGACGGGTGCGCAGGTGGTCAACTCAAGCGCTTACGCGCTGGCCGCGGCGATCGGCGAGGCCGGCGCGGAAGCAACGATCCTCAAGGTCGCGCGCGATCGCCCCGAGGAGATCCGCGAGCGCCTAGGAGAAGCGCTCGCTTTCGACGCGGTGCTCTCGACCGGCGGCGTCTCGGTTGGCCAGTTCGACCATGTAAAGCAGGAGCTCGACGGCCTGGGACTCAATCAGATGTTCCACGGGGTCGCGCAAAAGCCCGGTCGCCCGCTCAAGTTCGGCACGATCGCCGGCAAACCGGTTTTCGGCCTGCCCGGAAATCCGGTTTCGACGATGGTCTGCTTCTATCTCTATGTGCGGCCGGCGCTGCGCAAGATGGGGGGACGGAGCGACCTCGGACTGCCGCGCCTGGCGGTCAGATGCGCCGTCGAGATACGTCTCGCAGACGGCCTCACCGAATTCGTCCGCGTCACGCTCGAGCGGCGTGACGGCGAGCTTTACGCCACTCCGACCGGAAATCAAAGCTCCGGCGTGCTGAGTTCGCTCGCGCGCGCCGATGCGCTCCTAATCGGACCGGCGGAGCTGACCGTGCTGAAGCCGGGCGATCAGGCGACGGTTTTGCTGCTCGACGCAGCGGCGGCGCTCGCTTGTAGTCCGGCCTTCGAGGAGGCGCGCCTGCGCCAGAAGAATTGAACACCGAGCGTCGCCGCGCAGCCGACGACGGCGGAACCGATGATAATCGCCGAAATCTTCAACTGCAGCGTCGCGAAAAATGGGATCAGGCGAATCTCGACCGGCGACAGTTGAAAGTTCGCGTACACGATGTACGCGACCCAGAGGATAATGATCAATCCGATCCAGAATTTGGGACGTTTCCAGAACTCGCGCATACCCGATGAGCTTGGAGTGACGCAGATGCCTTGTCAACGGCGCTGAACGTTCACAATTGACGATGCGTACTAGGGTAGGGCAGGGCTTCGACTTCCATCCGCTCGAGGCCGGGCGGCGGCTGGTGCTGGGCGGCGTGACGATCGCGCACTCGCATGGGCTGCGCGGCCACTCCGACGCCGACGTTGCCGCCCACGCGCTGGCCAACGCGATCCTCGGCGCGCTCGGCCGCGGCGACCTCGGCCGCCATTTTCCCGACGACGATCCGCGCTACAAGGATGCCGACAGTATCGAATTGCTCAAGCTGGTATGGATAGATGCCGCCGCCGACGGCTGGCGGCTGGGTAACGCCGACGTCACGATCTTCGCGCAGCGGCCCAAGCTGGCGCCGCACCTTGCGGAGATGCGCACGCGACTCGCTGGCGCGCTTGGCGCCCCGGAAGCGGCGATGAACGTCAAGGCGTCGAATCCGGAAGGGCTCGGCGCACTCGGCCGCGGCGACGGCATGGCCGCCGCCGCAGTCGTGATGCTCGAGAAGTAAGGAACCACTGCACAAGCCCAATTTGTCCTCTGAGCCGGCGAGTAGCGCGAGCCGTGTCGAAGGACCAGCGCGAAGCGATTCTAAAAAATGCGCTTGTGCAGAGCTTCCCTAGCGCGCGACCCAGCCGCCGTCGATCACCAGTGAATGCCCGGTGACGAATGACGCAGCGTCCGAGAGCAGCCAAACCACGCCCGCGCCGATCTCCTCGGGCTTGCCGAAACGGCCCACCGGCTCGCCCGCCGTCATGTCCGACTCGTTCATACCGCCGCTATCGAGCAGACGCGCGACCATCGGGGTGTTGATCACGCCCGGACAGACGCAATTGACGCGGATATTTTTCTGCGCGTATTCGAGCGCGGCGGTCTTGGTCAGACCGATTACGCCGTGCTTGGAGGCCACGTAGGCGGACATGCCCTCGAACCCGACCAAACCGGCGATCGACGCGGTATTGACAATCACGCCGCCGCCCTGCTTGAGCATCTGCGGAATTTCGTACTTCATGCAGAGCCATACGGCCTTGAGGTTGATCGCGATGATGCGGTCAAAATTCTCTTCGGTGTTGGCGCTGGTCTCGATCATCTTGCCTTCGATGCCGGCGTTGTTGTGCGCGCCATCGATCCGGCCGTAGGTCTCGACGGTCTTAGCGATCATCGCTTCGACCTGCTTGGGCACCGAGACGTCGGCGGCCATGCAACTCGCGGTCCCGCCCGCATCCTTGATCATCTTGACGGTCTCTTCCGCGCCCTTGGGCACGTAGTCCGCGATCATGATCTTCGCGCCCTCTTTGGCGAGCAGGAGCGAAGTCGCCCGCCCGATGCCCGAGCCGCCGCCGGTTACCAGAATCGCCTTGGCTTGAAGTGTTCCTGCCATAATTCCTGTTCTCCCCGTTGTTGACTGATTGTGATTTAGCGTGCGGTCCAACCGCCGTCGATCGCCATCGCATGCCCGGTGACGAAAGACGCGGCGTCGGAGAGCAGCCAGAGTACGCCGGCGCCGATCTCTTCGGGCTTGCCCATGCGGCCGACCGGTTCGCCGGCGACAAAATCCTGCTCGTTCATGCCGCCGCTATCGATCATCCGCGCCACCATAGGCGTGTTGATCAAGCCCGGGCAGACGCAATTCACCCGGATGTTTTTCTGTGCGTATTCGAGCGCCGCGGTTTTGGTCAGGCCGACCACGCCGTGCTTCGACGCGTTATAGGCGCACAGCCCTTCGACCCCGACCAATCCCGCGGCTGACGCCGTGTTGACGATCGCGCCGCCGCCCTGCTTGAGCATCTGCGCCAGCTCGTATTTCATGCACATCCAGACGCCCTTCAAGTTGGTCGCGATGATGCGATCGAAGATCTCTTCCGTGGTATCGGCGGTGTGGGCGATCTTGCCCTCGATGCCGGCGTTGTTGAAGGCGCCATCGAGTCGTCCATAGGTCTCGACGGCCTTGCTGACCATCATCTCGACTTGTTTCGGGTTCGAGATGTCGGCGGCGATACAGCTCGCCGCGCCGCCGGCGTCCTTGATCGCCTTGACGGTTTTTTCGGCGCTCTCGGGCACGTAGTCCGCGATCATGACTTTGGCGCCTTCCTGGGCGAGCAGGAGCGCGGTCGCGCGGCCGATCCCCGAGCCGCCACCCGTCACGAGAATTGCTTTGTCCTGAAGTTTTCCAGCCATGATTTCTGTTCTCCCCGTGAGTGTTTTGCGGTTAGCTTTGAGATTTTTGACGCAGCTCCAGGGGGCGGCCGAGTCTCGCCTTGGGCTGAGCCTCGCAGACTCGGCCACCCACCGGAGGCGCGGCCAAAGACCAGACTCGCCTGCTCCTTCCGCTTCGCTCCACTAGTGTTAACGCGCGATCCAGGCGCCATCGATTACCAGCGGATGCCCGGTGACGAAGGAGGCGGCGTCGGAGAGCAGCCACAGGACGCCCGCGGCGATCTCTTCCGGCTTGCCGAGGCGCCCGATCGGTTCGCTCATGATGACGTCGGCTTCGGTGAAACCGCCGCCGTCGATCGCGCGCTCGACCATCGGGGTGCGGATCACGCCCGGGCAGACGCAATTCACCCGGATATTTTTCTGCGCATACTCGAGCGCGGCGGTTTTGGTCAGGCCGACGACGCCGTGCTTGGCCGCGACGTAGGCCGGGATTCCGTTAAAGCCGACCAGCCCCGCGATCGACGCCGTGTTGACGATCGTGCCACCGCCCTGCTTGAGCATCTGCGGAATCTCGTACTTCATGCAGAGCCAGACAGCCTTGAGATCGATCGCGACCACGCGGTCCCAGTTGTCCTCGGTGCATTGGACGGTGTCGGAGAATTTGCCCTCGATGCCGGCGTTGTTGAAGGCGCAATCGATGCGGCCGTAGGTCTCGATGGTTTTGTTGACCATCATCTCGACCTGCGTGGTGACCGAGACGTCGGCGGCCACGCAGCTCGCGACGCCGCCCGCATCTTTGATCATCTTGACGGTCTCTTCCGCGCCCTTCGGCACGTAGTCCGCGATCATGATCTTCGCGCCTTCCTTCGCGAGTAGGAGCGAAGTCGCACGCCCGATTCCCGAGCCGCCGCCGGTCACGAGCGCGGCCTTATTTTGTAGAAGTCCTGCCATCGTCTGCTCTCCTTGGGGTTGAGTTAGGTTAGCGCGCGGTCCAGCCGCCATCGCAGGGGGCGGCCGAGTCTGCGAGGCGCGGCCAAAGACCAGACTCGCCCGCTCGTTGCACTTCGCTCCACCGGGTGTTAACGCGCGGTCCAGCCGCCATCGATCGTTAACGTATGTCCGGTGACGAACGAGGCCGCATCCGAGCATAGCCACAGCACACCCTCGGCGATCTCTTCGGGCTTGCCGAGACGCCCAACGGGCTCGATCGCGACCATTGAAGCTTCGTCCACCATGTTCTTGTCGAGAGCTCGCTCGATCATCGGTGTGCGGATGAAGCCCGGGCAGACGCAATTGACCCGGATATTCCTTTGCGCGAACTCGAGTGCCGCCGTCCGCGTCAGACCCACGACGCCATGTTTGGAGGCGACATAAGCGCCCGCCGTCTCCATCGCGACCAGACCCAGCGTGGAGGCGGTGTTGACGATCGTGCCGCTGCCCTGCTTCAGCATCTGCGGAAGCTCGTATTTCATGCAAAGCCAGACGCCTTTGAGATTGATCGCGATGGTGCGGTCGAAGCTCTCTTCGGGATAGGCGGTGGTCTCGGCGATCGTGCCCTCGATGCCAGCGTTGTTGAAGGCGCAATCGAGCCGCCCGTAGGTCTCGACGGTTTTGTCGACCGCGGCCTCGACCTGCTGTGCGATCGCGACGTCGGCCGCGACGCAGCTTGCGTTCCCACCCGCATCCTTGATCAGCTTGACCGTCTTCTCCGCGCTCTCGGGCACGTAGTCAGCGATCATGATCTTTGCGCCCTCGCGCGCGAGCCTGAGCGCAGTCGCCCGGCCAATTCCCGAGCCGCCGCCGGTAACGAACGCCACCTTATCGTCAAGTAACCCTGCCATGCTGTTGTCCTTTCGGTTGGAGCTTGGTTATCGACCAAAGCGGGCGCGAATTGCAAATCGCGCGCGAGCGTCAGAGATCGTCATCGTCGCCGCCACCCGCGTCGTCGTCGCTGCCGAGGTCGCCGCCGCTTTCCAGTTCGTTGACCGCGTCATCGAATTCCGGGCCGCCGAATTCGTCGCCCATCTCGCGCCCCATCTTGCGCATCGCCCGCGCGAGGCTCTTCGGATCCTTCTCGTCGAGGTCGCCGAAGTTCGAGGGGTCGGCCAGCGCGTCCATCCGCGATTCCTCGCTGCGCGGCATCGCAAAGCGCGACATCAGGCGATGCAGCTTCTTGCTGCCGCACTTCCCGCACTGCGGCTTGGCCTTTTCGCTGACCCGCAGGGTCAGAACGCTGGTGCGGCGATGGCATGCGTCACATTCGTACTCGTAGATCGGCATGATGGTCGGCCTCAAGGGAGAACGTCGGAGGATTTTCGCCGATGCCAGCGGGTCTGCGCAACTCGCTTGGTAACTCAGGCCAGCCGCTTGATTGGCGTGCGCGCAGCGTAATACTGGTCTGCGTCGATGAGCGCGCATCCCGCAGAACCCGCCGTGAGCCCCGCGACTGCCGTTATCGGCGCGACCGCACTAGCGCCCACGCCATCCGAGGCGAGTGGCCACGAGTTGCGCCTGATGTGGCGCAACACCCGGATGGTCGTGCTGTGCGTGCTCTCAGCGGCGCTCTACGCCGCGATCCTCGTGCCCTTCAAGGTCGTGCCGCTGATCCCGGGAGTTACTGAGCTGCGGCCCGGCAACGCGATCCCGGTCGTCTGCTCGATGCTCTTTGGTCCTGCCGCCGCATGGGGTTCGGCGATCGGCAATATGATCGGCGACTTCTTCTACGGTGTCGGTCCGGGCGACATCTTCGGATTTTTCGGTAACCTCGCCTTCGGTTACATCCCCTACAAAGTCTGGAGCCTGCTCGCGGCGCCGGGCGAAAGCGCGATGCATCTGATGGCGCCGCGCACCTTCGCGAAATACTTCGCTGCCTGTTTGAGTGCGAGTGTACTCTGCGCCGTCACCGTCGGATGGGGCGATAACCTGCTCGCGCTGCGCCCGTTCTGGCTCCTCGGCAACGTCATCATCTTCAACAACATGCTGGCCGCGATGGTGCTCTCGCCCCTGCTGCTCGCGGCGGTCTATCCGCGCGTGCGCGCCGCGCATCTGCTCTATTCCGACGTGATGCCGGAGCTGAGGCCCCGTCGCAAATCGATCCGTCTGGCCGGCTTCGCGATGCTGCTCGGCGGCGAAGTGAGCGCCTGGCTCGCCGGCAATCTGATCGCGACCGGCCGCTGGGTGCCGCGCTTTCTCCCCGCCGCCTATGCGCTGGCGCCCTACAACAAAGCGATCGCGGTGGTGGTCAGTCCGCTGGTGCTGATCGCGTTCGCCGGCATGATGCTTTTGTGAAGCCGCCCGCCGCGACGCTCGAGCAGGTCAGCTTCGCTTACCGGGGATCCGATCGTCCCGCGCTTCGCGACATCGATCTGGTGCTCAAGCCCGGTGAGATGGTCGGGATCATGGGCGCGTCCGGTGCAGGCAAATCCACGCTGGTCAAATGCCTGAATCGCCTCGTCCCCAGCTTTGAGGATGGTGACTTTCACGGCGTCCTCAAGCTCGCCGGGCGCGAAGTCGGCGACGCCCGGGTTTGCGAACTTGCGCCGATGGTCGGGATGGTCTTTCAGGATTTCGAGGCGCAACTCTTCTCGACGAACGCCGGGTTCGAGGTCGCCTTCGCGATGCAGCAGATCGGGATGGCGCGCGACGAGATTCTCGCCCGCATCGCGCCCGCGCTCGCCGCGGTCGGCTTGGCCGGCTTCGACGCGCGCGATCCGACCTCGCTCTCGGGCGGCGAAAAGCAGCGGCTCGCGATCGCCGCCGTGCTCGCGCTGCGCCCGCAGGTGATCATCTTTGATGAACCGACCAGCGATCTCGATCCCGAAGGGCGCGCCGAAGTGCTCGCCCTGATCCATCGCCTGCGCAGCGACGGTCTGAGCCTGATCGTGATCGAGCACGAAGCCGAGGAGCTGCGCGCCTGCGATCGCATCATTATGATGCGCGATGGTGCGATTATTGTGCAGGATTCGCCCGCCGCGGTTCTGACGCGGCTCGATCTGCTCGAAGCCTGCGGCGTCCATCCGCCGGATCTGAATCGCGCGCTGGCGCTGCTGGGAATTGCCGAACACGCCGACAGCGTCGAGGCGGCCGAGCGTCTCGTTCGACAGCGTCTCAGCATGAAAGACGGTCTCGCCCCAGCGCCTGACCGCGACTCGCCTGTGGCGCCGACGCCCGCGCAGTCAGCCGTGACGACGCCACTCGCTGAGGTCCGCGCCTTGAGCTTCGCCTACGCGAACAAGCGGCCGGTAATCGACTCGATCAACCTCAAGATCGCGCCCGGCGAGTTTATCGCGATCGTCGGACAGAACGGCTCGGGCAAAACTACGCTCGCCAAGCATCTGGTCGGGTTGCTCAAGCCCGCCAGCGGGGTCGTCCTGCTCGCGGGCCGCGACCGCGCCGCGATGCGTCCCGTCGAAAGCGCTCCGCTCGCCGGTTATGTCTTTCAGAATCCCGACCATCAACTCTTCGCCGCGACCGTCGAAGACGAGGTCGCCTTCGGCCCGCGCAACTTCGGCCTTGACGCCGCCGAGGTCGAACAGCGCGTCACCGAGGTGCTGCGCGCCGTCAACCTCGAAGATGCGCGCGCGCGCGACCCGTTCCTGCTCGGCAAGGGTGAGCGGCAGCGGCTCGCGGTGGCCAGCGTGCTCGCATTGCGCCCGCGCATTCTGATTCTCGACGAGCCGACGACCGGACTCGATTATCGCGAGCAGCGTCGCATGATGGGTCTGATCGCAGATCTGAATCGCGCCGGGATCGCGATCGTAATTATCACGCACACCCCTTGGCTGGTCGCCGAGTATGCCCACCGCGTCGTCCTGCTGCGTCAGGGCCGGATGCTGTTCGACGGTCCGGTGCGTGAGTTTTTTGCGCAGGATGCGCTGCTGCGCGAATCCTCGTTTCGCCCGCCCGAAATCACCAGCCTCGCCCGCCGCTTCGGTTTCACCGCTCTCAGCGTCGAGGAATTCGTCGCCATTGTCCGCGCTCGTAGTGCGGCAGAGTAGGGCGACTGTCGTGCAGACCTCGCTCTACATCGAGCAGAAAAGCCTCATCCATCGCCTCCATCCGGTGGTCAAGCTCTTCGCGCTCTTTATCATTTTCTGGTCAGCCTTCTGGGTCGATCAGCCGCTGGTGCTGGCCCCGCTCGCGATCGCGATGGTCGTGCTCGCGCGCGTCAGCGGCGCGTGGCAGAACTTCTACGCCTTTCGCTGGTTCATGTTGCTGATGATTCCGCCGACCATGATCCAATGGATGGTGGTCTATCGTCAGGGCCCGGCACTCGTCCATCTGGGCTTCATCCATCTAAGCCTCCCGTCGCTTCTGTTCGGTTTCGGCAAAGGGCTGAAGCTCGCCGAGCTGCTCGCCGGCTCGATCCTGTTTCTTTCGACCACAACCATCGAGGAGTTCAGCACGAGCCTCGTGAGCCTGCGCGTACCCTACCGCGTCGCCTTCGCGATGAGCCTCGCCTTCAGGCTGGTCCCGCTCTTCATGGATTCGGCGCTTACGGTTGTACAGGCCCAGGGGCTGCGCGGCTACGACTTCAATCGCGGCAACCTCTTCGAGCGGATGCGCCGCTATGTGCCGACGCTCATCCCGGTCTTCATGGGTGCACTGCGACGGGTTAACAACATGGCGATGGCGCTCGAGGCGCGCGGCTTCGGGATGGGCGCGCAACCGACCAGCCTCGGACAGTATGAAGTGCGCGCGCTCGACTGCACCGCCTTCGCAATTCTACTCGCCGTCGGCGTCCTCTACTTTTTGTTCTATCTGGGTGGTTACGGCACGATCGCGACAAAATGAAGACCGGGAACCATCGCGTTTGGGCGATGGCAACCGCCGCCCGCACAGCGGCACCCGCACGCCGGTGGTAGAGGCCGCCACTTGCATCGATTCCGGGGGAAATCGCCGTTAGCGAGCGGGCGCGAGATTTGACGGAATCCGGCCGATTCGGCGTTCGCGGTCGTACACCGTCCGCCAGCCGAATGGTGATTGATCGCTGCACTCGGCGCATAATCCCACCGCCGAAACCATCACATTTTTTACCGGGAAAACCGCGCTGCATCCGATGCAGCGCCGCTGCGATCGACCCTTTGCGCCTTGCTCCTGCCGGCTTCGTCGCTCAGCTTCATTGCACACCGACGCTATTGACCTTTTATTACGATCTTCTTAGGCCTGTATGAAGTCGCGATGAAGCCGTCGGTGCGCGGGCGCCGTCATGCGACTGGAGTATCCGCGCCAGCCCATGCTAGGTTCGCGAATCGTCGGATTGTCGCGAATTCGGGATAGGAGCAGGGCGCGGATGCTTTTTGTCATAATCGGTTACGACGGACCCGAAGGGGCTCGGCTGCGACCTTCAGTGCGGCCGGCCCATCTCGAAAATCTCAAGCCGCTAATCGACCAGAAACGCCTGATTATCGGCGGCCCCTTTACTGACGGCGCGGGCAGCCTGATGATCGTCGAAATGGAGACTCAGGCGGAGGCCGAGGAATTCATCCGCAATGATCCGTATGTGAAGCAAGGGGTTTTCGCCCGCGTCGAGGTGCGACCCTTTCGCCAGGTTGCTCCTTAACCCAAAGGCGGTCGAGGAGTCGGACGAATCATGCCCGCAGCATTATCCAGTCTCAAAATAGTCGAAGTCGGCGAGATGGTGTCGGCGCCCTACGCCGCCAAGCTGATGGCGGACCTCGGCGCCGAGGTGATCAAGATCGAACGTCCAGGTATCGGTGACGGCGCCCGTCGCCGCGGACCCTTCCCCGGCGGCACGTCGCATCAGGAGAAGAGCGGGCTCTTCCTCTATCTTAACGCCAACAAGTATGGCGTAACTCTCGATCTGGCGCGGGCCGAGGGGATGGAGTTGCTCGATCGGCTGTGCGCCGACGCCGACATTCTGATCCACAATGTTGCTCCGCCGGACATGGCGCGTATCGGGCTTGATTTCGCGCGGATGCGCCGGGTTAATCCGCGCCTCGTCATGACCTCGATCACCCCCTATGGACTGACCGGTCCCTGGCGCGATTGGCGCGCCGAGGACCTTACGCTCTGGAGCGCCGGCGGTATCTGCGTAATCAATGGCGGCGGGATGGATCATCCGGAGATGCCGCCGCTGCGCGCCTTCGGCAGCCAATCGGGCTTTCAGGGCGGGGTGCACGGCGCCGTCGCGACGTTGGGGGCCGTGATGGCGGCGCTGCGCGACGGCGAAGGCCAGCACGTTGACGTCTCGATTCAGGAATCCCTAGCCGCGCAGCTCGAACTGTTCTTCGAGTACTGGCCGTACATGGGGGTAATCGCTAATCGGCTCGGCCGCAAACCGATCCAGCCGCTGGAGGCGATGCAGTGCAAGGACGGCTGGATTTACCTCTGTTGCGTGGAAGAGCATCAGTGGCGCGCTTTCGTCGAGGTGATGGGTAATCCCGAATGGGCGAATGAGGAGATCTTTGCCGATCGCCTTAAGCGCGCGGATAACTGGGAGGCCTTGCGGATTTTTCTCGAGGAATACGTCTCGCATCAAACTGTACTTGATCTCTACAAAAAGGTGCAGGCGAAGCGGGTGCCGTTCGCCCCGGTGTCGACCATGGGCGACCTGCTGAACTCCGAGCATCTCAAGGCGCGCGGCTTCTTCGTCGAAATCCCGCATCCCGAGGCGGGCACGCACAAATATCCGGGCGCGCCACTCAAATACAGTGCGACGCCGTGGGAAATTCGGCTGCCCGCGCCGGTCCTCGGCCAGCATAATGCTGAAATTTTCGGCGCTCGCCTCGGTCTGAGCGCGGCGCGCCTCGCTGAACTGCAACGCGCGGGAGTCATCTGATGGCGGCAAAACTTCCCCTCGACGGCATCCGTATCGCGGATTTCACCTGGGTCTGGGCCGGGCCTTACTGCACCCTGCAACTTGCCCATCTCGGCGCCGAGGTCGTGCGCATCGAAACCCGCACCCGCCCCTGCATTACGCGCCTGATCCCCCCATGGCCCGAGGGCAAGCCGGGCCTCAATCGCTCCGGTTATTTCAACCAGTACAATCAGGGCAAACGTTCACTCTCGCTCAATTTCAAACAGCCCGAGGCCCATGAGATCGCGCGCAAGCTAATCGCGCGCAGCGATGTCGTCGTCAATAACTTCGCGCACGGCGTGATGGACAAAATGGGCTTTGGCTACGACGTGCTGAAGAAAATCAAGCCGGACATCATCATGATCTCGCTCTCCGGCTATGGCGATACGGGACCCTATCGCGACTATATCGCCTACGGCCCGGCACAGGTTCCCCTCTCGGGCCTATCCGCGCTGACCGGCTACAAGGGCTGGCCCCCGATGCATTCCGGCTTCAGCTATGCCGATCCCAATGCGGGCGTGCACGGCGCGTTCGCGATTCTCGCAGCGCTCGTCCATCGCCGCAAAACCGGCGAGGGTCAGTATATCGATATGAGTCAGTGGGAATGCGCGATGGCGCTGCTGCCCGAGGGCATCCTCGACTATACGTTCAACGGCCGCGAGCCCGAACGGATCGGCAACGCCGATCCGCTAATGGCGCCGCACGGCATCTTCAAGTGCCTCGATCGGCCCGAACAGATTCTCGGCATCACGATTGATCAATTCGTCGCGATAGCCTGCGTGAACGACGAAGACTGGGGTCGCCTCGCAACCGTGATGGGACAGCCGATGCTCGCCGGCGACGCAAAATTCGCCACGCTCGTAGCGCGCAAGACCAATGAGGACGAACTCGAAGCGCTGATAACGGCTTGGACGTCAACTCGTCGTGCCGCCGACGTTGCCGAGAGCTTGCAGCAGGCCGGCATCGCGGCTGCCGTGGTCGCCGACAACAAATATCTGGCCGAAGAGGATCCGCATCTGCGCGCGCGCGATTACTGGGTCGCGCTCGAGCATCCGGAAGTCGGCGTAAGGCAGCACGCCGGCGTTCCCTGGAAGCTCAGCCGCACGCCGACGGTTGTCCGCGCGCCCGCCCCGCAGATTGGGCAGCATACCGATCAGATATTAAGTGAATTGCTTGGTTACAGCGCAGAGGAGATTGAGCGGCTGCGCAGCCGGGGCGCACTCGAATAGCGCATCCCGGCCCGCGCGGCAGACTTGCGCCGACTCAAACTTGCGCGACGTCCGGGGGATAGACTTCGACGAAAGCCGCGCCGGCCGCCTTTGCGGCGTTGAGCGCCTCGTGAAGATGGTCGCCGAGGGGGCTTCTGGTCTGGAACGCGATCGCGCACTTACCCGCCAGTCCTGCAATTTCCGGCCAGACCCAATTGGCGCTGAGGCCGTTGTTCATCGCGATGAACTGGCTCGGGTATGCCGCCGCCGCATCGGCAATCAGCGATAGACTGAGGTCCGGCGGGTTCAGCGGAAAACCCCAGCGCACGAACATCCCGGCAAAGTTGGTTTTCGGAAATGCTCCGGCCCACGTCGCCAGCACGGTCTTGTACGTTGCTTCCATTAAGCTTGGCGTATAGCCGGCCGCGAGCCAATTGGCCTTGTCGTTATAGCTATAAGCCTGACCGCCATTAATCGGATGCGGTTGCGGATTGCTGGGCAGAAAAGTCTCCTGAGTCTTCGAGTTGATCCCAGTCGCAACCACGTGATCGATTAACGGATCGTCGGCGTATTTTGCCCCCAGCGCACCGATGAAGGCCTGCCACTTTGCCAGATAAGTGGTGTCCCACGGAAGCGGCATCTGCTCGACGGAACCCGCCGGAGGTCCGTAAGGCTGATCCCAGACAAAGCTGAAGGCAACCGCACCGGCCCCGTAAACCCACGAGGGCGTATGGATTCCCGGGGTCACCGAAAGCGAAAGCTTGCCGCCCGCCTGCGCCGCGGCCGCGCGCGCCGAATCGATCAGCGCCCAGTGGTAATCGCCCTCGCTCTGCTCAAGCGCATCCCAGCTCGCGCGATAGGCAATGTTCGGTATTTTCGGCGCCGTCACAAACGCGCTCCGCTGATTCAATCCGGTGAGTGAGTATAGCTCCATATTCGTTCTCCATTCCCAATCAAATTTGCGTCTGAGACTCAGCCTTCAGCGGCTCAATCTGATTTAAGTAGCAACCACGCCGCTCGTTTCTATGGTCCCACTGAAAACGCGGAGGCCTTCGGCGTCGGCGTTGCGGTTGGCGTCGGCGCAGCGCCGTTTGTCCACCAATAAGATCCACCCGGCGCCAGCCCCGACCCGCTCGGATTCGCGTTGTTCACGAGCCAGTCAAACATTGACCATGCCTGCTTCGATGCCCCATTTGGCAGACTGGTTTTCGTCCCGCCCGTGCCATTGCCGAAAAGGCTGGGATGCACGCATCTGTCGCTGGACGTATTGAAATCGTCGCCCGTCCCTTGCGCCATACAGCCGCCGGACCCCGCGCCGAGCGTCCATTTCACGTTTTCGCTATTGACCGTAGTGGAACCGTTGGTCCAGAGCGGGGGTCCTTCAAGGACGATTCCGGTAATCGGCGTCTCGTTGCCCGGACATGGAGACTTGTGACAGAGGTCGCCGACGATCGTATCCTGGACGGTCCCGGAATTGTTGTAGACCTGATTGAGTTGCGCCCACATCACCTTCTTCACGCCGAACCCCTCTTCGTGATCGCATGGCGGCGGCTGCGTCGTGTAGGCGGTGTAGCCTTCATACTTGACGTTGGAGACGATCACTTCCTGCAGATTCGTAAAGCCTCCGCTCGCCATCAAATTGCGAATCACGATCCCGGTGTCGTGGGCGATGTCGCACATCAGAACATCAGTCCCGCCTCCGCCAGTGAGGTTCGACGCGCGGCAATCCGCGCCGCCGAGGTCAGACATCGGATGCATAGTGTTTTGTTGGTAAGCGATGGTCATCGAAAGGATCACGACTTGAACCTGCGCCATCGTCAGCGCCTGCGCCGCAGTGCCGGCCACGACGAAGTTGGGTACGCGGACGTTCTTGCAAATTCCCCAGCTCGTCGTTGGTGAGCCCCAGCTACCGCCGCCCTGCGACGCCGATTCGCTCGCCCAGAGGTCAAGGTTGTGATTCTCGATCGCACAGTTCGCGAGTGTCACGGCGGGATTTACTGTGAGGTTCGTATATACCGCGTCGCCGTTTTGATCCGTCCGGCTTGACGGATTCGCCCAGCTATACAGCATCGATCCTTTCAGGCCCGCCGCTTGAAACGTCCCGAGGGCCGCGGCAGATGTCTTGGCCGCTGGGTCGCTGACAATTCGATCCAGCAATGACTGGCCTATAAAGACCACGCCTATCGTCGGCGTCGAGCCGTCGCCACACACGCTCGCAGCCGGCAGTGCGCCATTCGAGCATCGTGGCTTGACCCCGCTCGGACCGCCGCTCACGCCCGCGCCGTTCGCTATATTCTTGAGGTCGGCCAGGTAACTCGAACCGCCGGTGAGACCGGTAAGCCTGTTCGACCCCGTCGCCTGGTCCGGTCCGTAGTAGTTATTGATGAACCCGGTGCCGTTGTAGTTTGAGCCGTCGCCGACATCAAGCGGAATGAAATTGTCGTTGTCGCCGTCCGCGCATTGACTCAGTCCATACGCCGCTATTGGCGCAGTGCTCACCCCAAGCGATAGTAAGAGTGCAAACAGAGGCTTAATCATATCGTCTGGAAAATCTTGACCAGGTCGATTGCGATGGAGTCGTTTGCGCTTGCGGCGCTCCATTGCACGTCAAGCTCCAGATTCTCACTCGTCGTCATGTCGACAGCAGAGGTGCCGCCGTTTACTCCGATTGAACTATTTCCTTGCTCCTTGCCGGTCATCCACTCGATCTGTCCCTTGTTGTTGCTATTCGCGTTGCAAATCCAGACTTCGGGGAGCCATACGCGTCCAGTCGCTGAGATAGTGCCCGGATTCGGCGTGTTGCCACTCACGATCGTCGTACCGCCGAGCTTTACCAAAAGCGCGAGCGTATCCGAGGTGCTGTTGTCATAAGTTTCGATCCCGGCAATCTGGATCACGAAGCAGCCGCCTGCGGTGAGCGTGTTCGCCGGGATCGCAGTCGGCCCGTAGATCGCCGTCGCCGTCGCGCTATTCGTAATGGTCTGGGCCGGGGCACCGTTAATCGTGGCGTACGGGATCATCGCACCCTGCCCAACGGCGATTGAGCCCGCGAGGTTCGCGAACGGCAACGCGCCCCAAGTTGGTTGCGCGCCGCTATGCGCAAGGAACACCTGCCCGTTCGTCCCGTTAGTGACGGAGGTGAGACACCCGCTCGCCTGATCGACCAGCACCGCGCCAACGCCGCCCTGTGGGTCAGGGCAGTAACTCGTGAACACCCACGCGGTGCCGCCCGAGTTGAGCGCGAGGACCTTCGTGCCGGCGGGTGACCCGGTGATCGGTATCCCGTCGATCCCGACGATCGTCGAACAAGCGCCATTGACGTCGCCGGCGCACTGAAAAGGCAGCGAGCCCGACCACACCCAATGCCCGTTGCCGTCCGGCCGCAGCATCGCGAGGCTGAAGGCCGTCGACAGCGTGACCGAGGCGCCGCCACTGATCGTGTCGGATCCCGCCGCAACGATCGTCAGCGTGTTGGTGCTCGAGATGCCGCCGGCCGCGTCAGCGATGATCAGCTCCTGCGCCGGGTTTATGGCGCTCACGGCCGGCAGAGTGAACGTTCGCGGCGCGGTAAATGCCGCGTTGGTCGTGATCATCCGATCGGTCGCGAGGATTGTGTAGTTGGCGTCACCGCGAATCGTCGCGCTCTCGAGGTTAAGTCCGCTCCCAGCGCGTCCGATAGGCGCCGCGAGCGTACCACCCGATGGAACCGCGATCGAACCTACGGTTATACCGGCGCCGCCCCCGCCACCGCTTCCCGAGCCGCCGCCGCTCGTAGGCGCGGCCATTGCGCCCGTTGCCGCGAGGAGAAGCAACCCAATCGCGGTTCCGATCCTTGCGCCGCTCCCGGCCGAGATACGCGGATGCCGGACTTGCCGCTCACGCGCCGCTCGCCCCGTCGACATCACTGTTCCTCCCAAGTGTAACAATTGACCGGGCTGCTGCCCTGCGCCTCCGCGTCGATCCGCTGATGCATCGCGTCGGCCGAGACCAGAAAGTCCTGATCATTGACCAGCGTGTTGGCCGGGAGCGGGAATCCCACTGTCTGCGAAGGTGCCGGCGCAGCCGCCGCGCCCGCCGACGTTCCAGGCATCATCAGCGCCGCGATCGTGCCGGCAGTCCCCGCGCAATACACCGTCCAGCCGAACCGTGCGCCATTCGCCTGCAGCAACTGCGTCGGCGCAACGTTCGAAACCACAATCGGCGCGCCGCCGCCGCTCGCCTGGTTGATTACGTTGCCGGCGTACGTCGGCGCGAGTTCGCCCGCTGCCACCAGCGCCACGCCGCAAACGGCGAGCGACTTTATCCAGTGTTCAGGCTTCATAGAGATTTCGTCCGTCGCTCGCGCAGCCCACTGCGCGGGAAGTCGCTAAGCTTGTAGATGGTCGCGCGTGGGACCTGCGGCACTAGCCAGTTCTTCAGCCATTTCACGAGATTACGCATGTGCGCGATTCTGCCGTATCTGCGCGCCACGATAAGGGTGAAATGTTTCACATCACTCGCGTCCAGATTCTTTAGTGGGGTGCGATCGCGCTTGAAGCGCCGCTGCCCCTCATGCGATGCTCTGGCACCGAAATCTATCGCGCCGTCTTAACGTTTCAATCCAAAGGAGTCCCGATATGGCCGGGGAAGTGCTCTTATTCGAGCGTCAGCAGAATTACGCGACCATCACGCTCAATCGTCCCGAAAAACGCAACGCCCTCAACGAGCCGATGCTCAAAGCGCTCGACGAGGCGTTGGTCGCCGTCGAGCACGAGCGCGACGTCCTCGCGCTGATCGTGCGCGGCGCCGGCGCGAGTTTCTGCTCGGGCATCGATCTCGCCGAAGCTGATCGGCTCGAGGGGGGCCATAGCCCGGTCAACGTCGAACGCGTATTCCACCGTCTTGAGAATGTCTCGGTCCCGACGATCGCCGCGATGCAGGGTCCGGCGCTGGCCGGCGGATGCGAGCTCGGCTTGCATTGCGACCTGCGTATCGGCGCTGAGGACCTCCGGATGGGGATGACAGTCGCGCGTGTCGGCCTGCTCGTGCCCTACGATTTCATCCGTAAGCTGATCGAAATAATCGGCGCCGCGAATACCGCGCAGATTCTTTATACAGCCGAGCCGGTGGACGCGGCCCGCGCCCTCTCGATGGGCCTGGTGCACGAAGTCGTGCCCGCCGCGAAGCTGGGCGAGGCGGCGATCGCGCTCGCGCAGAAAGTCTCGGGCAATGCTCCGCTATCGCTGCGCACGATGAAGAAAAGCTTGCGGCGCTCGCTGAGCGAGTCTAACGACGCCTTCCATCAGGACATCCTCGAAATGGGCCGTATGGTGCGGGCCAGCCAAGACGCCAGGGAAGGCATCCGCGCCTTTTTGGAAAAGCGCAAGCCCAATTGGAAAGGCGAGTAACAGGTTGCTCGGCACCAAGTTCGATTGATCACGCGGCGGCTGTTAATGCAGCACGGCATCGGTAATCTCTTCGGCCACCAGTTTTTTTGCCTCGATTACGTCGCCACCCGGTTCGACTACCGCCACCACCGTCAACTCATCCGCCGATCCGCTCAGTGACGCGCGGGCGACGACGACGGTCTGGAAGGCTTTGTCGTCGAGGCCATGCGGCTGCAGCAGCGGATTGTCCCGATTGAGGTAGTCCTCCGTGTCGCCGGTGTAGCCCGGACTGCCGGGCTTGGGTTTCGGCGTCGGCTGAACACATCCGGGTTGCGGCGACGGGTCCGACGGATCGCATGGGGCATTCTCGGGAGCGAGGTTTCCATGCGCCGCGAACTGGTTCAAAACCTGGGAAAGCGGCGAGTCTCCAGGCTGGACTTGCCGTTGCGCCAAAAGTTGCGCTCTCACGCCACTGTCGACTTCGCTGCCGGTATCGCCAAGTGGCGGCGGCGTCGCCCCCGCGGCTTTGAGTAGATCGGCAACCTCTGGAGCGCCCGGCGCAATTTGGCTCATCGAGACGCCGGGCTTTAGTACCTGCTGAGTGACCGTAACCGTGAGCGTCGTCACTGCTTTGGCGTCGGCATCGGCGGCCCGTTTCGCCGCCCGGAAATCCTGGCTGAGCACCGCCTCGACCGTAGGATCGCTGCAAAACGCCATCAGGGAGACATTCGCCGGCGGGCTTAATTTGCCGGCTTTCTTTAATTGGACGGCTGCCGCCGCCGCTCGCGCAGATACCAGTGCGACGATCAGAGCCGCGACCGTTAGGGTTTTCATCATACTGCTCGAAGCGATCGAGCCTGCTAGGCTGTTGCCGCGCTGTCAAGCCGCGACCCGCGCAAGTACTCGGGTCGCACAAAGGAACTGATGGCAACGACGATTCCGCCCAATCGATGCTCCTTCATCGCCTCCCACATTTCGCAGATCACCGGTGCGCCTGCGTTGGCCAATGCCAGCCTCCGCACAACGAGCGTTAGCATTGATTCGCGGGTGATCGCGCCGGGCGCGCTCTTCGTCGCACTGCGCGGCGCGCGCGACGGCCACGAATATCTTGCGGCGGCGACAGATGCAGGTGCTGCCGCCGCTTTGGTCGAGCGCGGACGCGCTTCTGCTCTCCCCTGCTTTGAAGTTGATGATCCGCTAGCGGCGCTCGGAGCGCTCGCCCGTGCCCACCTCGAACGGATGCGGCGTGCGTCGAGCATCCCGACAATCGCGATCGGCGGCGCAGCCGGCAAGACGACCACGAAGGAATTGACGGCCGCGCTGATGCGATCGCTATGCGGCGCCACGCTCGCCACGCCCGGCAACCTCAACAATCTGATCGGCGTCCCCATGACCATCTTCACCCTGGAGGACACCCATCGCGCCGCCGTGCTCGAATGCGGGACCAATCAGCCTGGGGAAATTGCGCGGTTGGCAGCGATCGTCCAGCCCGGCGCGGCGCTGGTTTTGAACGTTGACATCGAGCACACCGAAGGGCTGGGTTCGCTCGAGGGCGTCGCGGACGAGGAGGCGGCGTTGTTCGCCACCGCGAAAATTGCAGTCGTGTCGACTGCCGAAATCAGGTTGTTGCGACGCATTCCGCCGGCAATGCCGCGCCTGACCTTCGGCTTCGATCATGCTGCCGACGTGCGCCTCGTCGCGCGCACGGTCAGTTCAACAGGACAGCAGATCATTGAGCTCAAGTTACGTCCGTCACTGGTTGAGAGCGGGATTGCGCCGAGGCTCAGCGCAACCTTGAGCCTGCTCGGCGCTGCCTCCGCACTCAACGCCGCGAGCGCGGTTGCGGCGGCAGCCGCGGCGCTCGCGCGTCCGTTCCACGCCGATGAGCTCGATGCAATCGCAGGCGCGCTCGCCGGCGTACGTGCCTCCGACGGCCGGCTCAGCCTGCACGAACTCGGCGGGATCCTGGTGATCGACGACACCTACAATTCAAATCCACGCTCGCTGCGTGCTGCGCTGGCCGCCGCCCGCGAGACGGTAGACGGGCTGCGGACGCGGCTGATCGTCGCGCTTGGTGACATGCTCGAACTCGGCGAGCTCTCCGCCGCCGCCCACATCGAGGCTCTGCAGGAACTGGTGCGGATACAGCCTGAAACCTGTCTGCTGGTCGGCGCCGAAATGCGCCGTGCCGCCGAGAGCGCCTCAGCGTCGCGGCTCTCGGGCTTGACGCTCGCCGCCGACAGCCTCGAAGCCGCCCCTCTGGTCGCGAAGATCGCGCGTCGGGGCGACGTGCTCCTGGTCAAGGGCTCGCGCGGGATCGCGATGGAACGGATCATCGACGCGCTGCCCGGCGGCGAGTCGCGCGTCAGATGACCTTGTCGCGCCGCAGCGCGGCGAGCTCGTCAGCACTCAGCCCCAGCATCTCGCCGTAGATGCGCTGATTGTCGTGGCCGATCGGCGGTGCACCGCGCCAGACCTTGCCCGGCGTCTTTGAAAATTTCGGCACCACGCCGATACCCCTTACGCGACCGACCTGTAGATCCTCCCACTCGATATGCATGTTGCGGGCGCGGTAATGCGGATCCTCGGCAATATCTTTCGACGTCATGATCGGCGAGCACGGCACCTGATGCTCATTGAGAATCCTGACGACCTCAACCGTCGTGCGTTCGTTGACCCAGCCGCGCAGGATCGCGTCGAACTCGATCCCTTCTATCGATTCGACATCGTTGCGCGCGACCTGCCACTTGGGATCGGCCTCGTCAAAGCCGACCGCGCGCAGCAGGCGATTGAAAACGTCCGCGATCGCGCCGATCACCACGAAACCGTCGCTCGTCTCAAAACTGTCCAGTGGCTGAAAACCCTGGGCCTTGTTGCCCGAGCGTTCGCGCACCACACCCTGCTGAAAATACTCGAGCATCGTGCCGCCCAGCGTTCGATGGATCGCCTCGTACTGTGCGACGTCAATCGATTGCCCCACGCCGTGCGCCCGCGCATACGTCAGCCCGGCGAGCGACGACCACAGCGTGAACATCGCTGTCATATAATCCCCCGTCCACGGCGCAGCGCGCGACGGCGGATTCTCTGGAAACCCGGTCTGGTACATCACGCCGCCAAAGGCCTGCCCCACGATGTCGTAAGACGCGCGGCTCACATACGCGGGATCGCCGTCCTGGCCGAAGCCCGAGACGTGCGTGATCACAAGCTTCGGATTGATCTTGCGCAGCGCGTCGTCGTCGATTCCCCATTTGGCGTAGCTGCCGGGCTTCGAGCTCTCCATCCAGATGTCAGCAGTAGGAATCAGCTTGAGAAAGACCTCGCGCCCGCGCGCCTTCGAGAGGTCAAGCGTAACGCAGAAAACGTTGCGCCGCTCCTGCACGAAGTTCGTCGCGACCTGCGTATCGCCATTAATTGATGGCAGCCGGATCCCGATCGTGCGCCAACCCGCGTCGCCCACCTCCGGCCGCTCGATCTGGATGACCTCGGCGCCCATCTCCGCCGCCAGCTCCCCGGCAAATGGTTGCGCGATCAGCGTACCGCTGGAAATAATTCGCACGCCCTGCAAAGGACCAAAGGGTTGCTCGATTAAGGGCTTTCCGCTCATTGTTGCTCTGCTCCCGCGCGATCAGGGTCCCGACGTCTGCCCGTCGGCATCGATCATGCCGTGTTTTGCGGCGTTGCGGCAACCACATCAACGTCCGAGCGGCAGGGCGTTTATCGTCTCCCCCAGCCAAGCTACGATGTATTCAGTCTCGTGGCGGTGAAACGAATCGATGGTCCAGGATAGGTTTCCCCTCGGTGCGCAGCATAGATTGCGCATCGGCGCAGTCGATAAACGCGAGCTTACCTTCAAGGCGCTGGCCGGTTTGATCGGCGGCGCGATCGGTTGGTTTCCAGTCGAACTCGCCAGCCACAACCATTCCTTGACCGACGTCCAAACCACCGGAATGTTGATTGCCGGCTTCCTCACGATGGCGCTGATGGCCGGCATGATCGGCGGCATGATCATGGCCGCCGCGGAACAGCGAATCGAATTCTCTGAGGCGGCGAGCCGGCACTTTTTGCTCGGCTTCGTGGTCTGCGCCGTCGTCTCGTTGCCCGGCACCTACTACTCGGATCTGCTCTTCAGCGCGGTTCTCTCAGCCGGCGGATGGGGCAGCGGGCAAGCGGGCTCCGAGGCCTATCTGGTGTTCGGGCGCTTGCTCGGATGGACTCTGATGGGCCTGCTGCTCGGCGTCGGCGTTGGCATTGCGAGCTTCTCAATCCAAAACATTCTCAAGGGCGGACTCGGCGGCTTGATCGGTGGATTTGTCGGTGGGCTGAGCTTTGACCTTATAGGCTCAGTGAGTCACACCGGCCTGATGCCGCGTCTGGTCGGGTTTTCGGTTATCGGGCTCGCGATCGGCCTCTTCATCGGACTGGTTCAGGAACTTACCAAGAGCGCGTGGATTGTGGTCGAGGCCGGACGGCTGCGCGGGCGCCAGTTTCGCCTCGAAGGCGCCACGATCAATATCGGGCGCGCCGAGGAAAACCCCATCGGCTTGTTCGGCGATCCGTCGATCAGTCCGCGCCACGCCGTAATCGAGCATCGGGGCGAGAACTATTCGATCCGCAACCTCGCGGTCGAAGCCGGCACTTTTGTCAATGGCGGCCGGATCGAAAGCGCCGCGCTGCGCGAAGGCGATCGTATTAGGATCGGCGGCTACGAACTGACGTTCCATAGCCGCGCCGACCCCCGCAGCGCCGAGCCCGCGGCGGGCGCGCCGCCGAGAGCCGCAGCGGCTGCGGGTGCCGCCTGTTTGACCCGCGCCGACGGTGACCGGCTTTTTCTGAAGGCTGGCGCGCCGACCCGCGTCGGCCGCGCCCTCGACAACGATATCGTAATCGACGACGCGTCGATTTCGCGTTACCACGCGGTCATCGAGGCTCGCAACGGCGGCTATGTTGTCCGCGATCTCGGCAGTCACAACGGCACTTGGCTGGGCGACACGCGCGTCACCCAGGCTAGTCTCGAGCGCGGCGCGACTATCCGTCTCGGCAATGCCAACTTCACCTTCGATGCCTGAACTCGCGATGCCTGAACGTCACCCGGAATCTGCGCGCTTCTGCTCGCGCTGCGGCCACGCCATCACTGTGCCCAAGGCGAGCTTCTGCAAGGAGTGCGGCGCCCCCTTGCTCGATCCGCCGCCGCTCGACGACGCCATCTTATGGCATCCCTTGACCGCCCTGATGTTGAGCGTCGTGCCGGGCCTCGGCCATTGGTACAAAGGCTTACATCGGCGCGGTGTCATCTGGTTCCTCGGCGTGATGTTCCTCTATGCCAGTGCGCATCCGATCGGCTTTCTGATGCATCTGATCTGCGCGGCCAACGCCGCTTGGGGTTCGACCCGCCCGCGGCGGCAGCCGGGCTTTAGACGCCGCTCCAGACGGCTGCGCGCCGGTTCGGTCCAACAATTTTGACCGGGGCGCTGACAGCAAACGCTGAATGATCGCACCCGACACCATCGTCGGCGGACGTTACCGCGTCGTCCGCGTGCTCGGCGGCGGCGGGATGAAGCTGGTCTATCTGGCCGAGGATCTGCGTCTTTCCGGACGCCGCTGCGCACTCGCTGAAATGGTGGATGGCTTCACCAGCCCGGACGCACAGCAACAGGCCATCGCTGCTTTCCAGCGCGAGGCCGACATGCTCGCGCAGCTCAGCAATGAGCACATCCCGCGCGTGATCGATCGCTTCAGCGAAGCCAACCACCACTTTCTCGTGATGGAGTATGTCGAAGGCGAAACGCTCGAGGATCGGCTCAAGCGGGCCGGCGGCAAACTCGCGCCGGAAGAGGTTGTCGCGGTCGCGATCCAGATCCTCGAAACGCTCGAATATCTGCACAACCTGATGCCGCCGGTGATCTACCGCGATCTCAAACCCTCCAACGTCATGATCTCGCCGTCGGGCCGCGTCAAGCTCATCGACTTTGGTATCGCGCGCCATTTCGCCCCGCTGACTAACGCCACGATGATCGGCACGCAAGGCTACGCGCCGCCGGAACAGTATCGCGGCCGGGTCGAAGCGCGATCCGACCTCTATGCGCTCGGCGCGACGATGCATCATGCGCTGTCGGGACGCGATCCCGCGGCCGAACCGCCTTTCAGCTTTCCTCCCCTGCGCAAAATTTCCCCGCAAATCGACCCCTCCCTCGCCGCGGTGGTTGACCAGGCGTTGTCTTACGATGTGATCACTCGGATGCGCGACGCGAGTGAATTCAGGCGCCGACTACTCGAGCTGCGCGCGGCCGCGCTCAACCCGCCACTGTCAGCACGCTCCAGCGGCGCGTCGTCGGTGGCGCAGATGCAGCTTCCGCTCAGTCCGGTCGGCACGTGGACCGCCGGTCCGGCCGCGGAGTTGGCGGCCGCCCGGCCATCGCCCTTATCTCCGGCTGCGCCGCCGGCAGCCGATTCCCCAACCGCGGTTATCGCGAGTCCCGAGATAAAGTGCCGAAGCTGTGCGCGCACGATCCCGGCCGATTCGCACTACTGCTCGTTTTGCGGGATCACCCTCCGCCGTCCCTCGATGGCAGGCGCAAGCCCCAACGATCCGACGGTGATTCTCTCGCCCACTCCGCTGCATGAAAACGGCAGCGAGAGCCACAGCGCTTCGCCGGAGATCACTCGGCGGATACGGCGTCAGCGGCGGCGGCGCGGAATTCGCCATCCGCTGCGAACACTGATTCTGATTGTGCTCGCGGGGTTTTTCGTGACGAAGGCGATTGTAAAAGCGACCCGCAGCGATCAACCCCCGTCCGACGCTGATGCGAACGCGCCGGCCGTCACGCCGCCGCACTCGTCGGGCCTCTCGGTAGTTCAGCAGGCGCGGCTTTTTGCGCTTCGGCAGGCGCTCGACGAGAGCCGCTTCAACGACGTGCGGTTTCAGCTCGAGGACGGTACTCTGGTGCTGTCCGGAACGATTCCGAGTGAAGATGATCGCGCTACAGTGCAGATGATGTGTGCGAGCATCGCGGGGATTCCCACGTTGCGCGATAATCTGCGCGTCGTCGATCCGAGTGCCGGCGGCTAAACGCAGCACCCTATGCTTCACGCTGGCAATTGAGAGTTGAACCCTATGCTCGTCGATCTCCACGTCCACACCAGTTTATCGCGCGACTCGAACGCCTCGGCCGAGGCTTACGTAACGCTCGCTGCAAGCCATCTTCCGGTCCTCGACGTGATCTGCTTCACCGAGCATCGGCAGTATGCAATCAAGGCGGAGACCGAACGCGAGTACGCCGAGTTGGAAGCGCGCCTCGGTGTGCGTATCTTCCGCGGTATCGAAGCCGACACCGATCTCGGCCATCTGCTGATTTTTGGTGTCACCCCAGCGTTGGCCCGGCGCTTCAACCTCGAAGATCGGATGCTGCGCGCAGAGCGGCTCATCGAATTTGTCCATGGCGACGGCGGCATCGCGATCCCGGCTCATCCCTTCCGCGACTCGAGTTACGGCGTGCGGCTCGACTCCCTGCTCGCAAAACTTGGTCCGGCGCTGAATTCAGTCGAGGCGATCAATGGCCAAAACACGCCGGATCAGAACAGCGACGCGCTCGCGACCTGCGAAAAGCTCGGGCTGAGCGCGGTCGGCGGCAGCGACGCTCATTTCGCCTCAGCCCAGTGGTTCATGACTTGCGCCACCGAACTTGAACGCGAAGTCTCAACGGTCGAGGAACTTTGCATGGAGCTGCGCGCAGGCCGCGCGCGCCCCTATCATTTTCCCAGCGAGTCGAAGTGAGCACACACGTCAACCGCAGCAAAGTCAGGACCTCGCGCGCGATCCTGTTCGTCACGCTTCTGGCGGCCAGCGCTGCCGGCTGCGTCGCCTTTCAGACGGGTGATACGAATCCGCCGGACCCCGTCGCGATGCAGAAACTTGAAGCGGCCGTGCCGACCTACGAGCAATCATGGCTGGCGAACCACGACGACTTCGTGCAGGTCGGCGAGCTCGACGCCTATCTGTGTAATCGCGGCGTAATTGGCACCCGCAGCAACGACGAAGTTATTAACGTGCTGCGGCAAAAAGCGCAGGCGATGGGCGCCAACGGCCTCACCGGTATTTCCTGCGGTAACGGTCCCACCGATGACCTCAATGGCTGTAATGCCTCAATTGCTTGCTCAGCAACCGCTTTGAAAGTCGTGACGCCCGCATCGGCTGCCAACTAAAATCTCGACTCACGCGGCCGGCGCGACAACGGAGCGCGGCCTACGGAGGTTGAAAAAAATGAAGTTCGGAACTTTCATCACGAGCCAGCGGCCCGAGCGGATCGCGGCGAATATCCGCAAGGCCGAGGAGTGCGGCTTCGAGTCCGCCTGGATCGGCGAGCATCTGATCCTGCCGGTCAACTACACCTCGAAATACCCGTACTCGCCCGATGGCCGTTTCCCAGCCCCGGCGGACGTACCTTTCCATGATCCGATGCTGGCGCTGGCCTTCGCCGCCGCCGTCACCAGCCGGATCAGACTGGCGACCGGCATCTTCGTCGTGCCGCTGCGCAATCCGATCACCACGGCCAAAGCCGTGGCCTCGCTCGACGTGCTGAGCAATGGCCGCGTGATTTTCGGCGTCGGCGTCGGCTGGTTCGCCGAGGAGTTCGCCGCGGCGGGCGCGAGCTTCGACGACCGCGCCCTGCGCACGCGGGAATATCTCGAGCTGATGAAAGCGCTGTGGACCAAAGACGATCCTGCATACGCAGGCAAAACTTTCAGCGTCGCCGGCGTGCGCTTCAATCCAAAACCAATCCAGAAACCGCATCCCCCGATCGTCGTCGGCGGCACCAGCGAGTTGGCGATCAAGCGCGCCGTGCGCTACGGCGACGGCTGGTACGCCGTCGCGCGCAGCATGGACGAGGCGCGGACGCTGCTCGGGCAACTCGAGCACCAACAGCGGACGGCGAATCGCACGCGTCCGGTCGAAGTCACGATGAGCCTGCGCACAGGCCATCCGCTCACGCTCGACGAAGTCCGGACCTTGGCCGAGGCTGGCGTCGCGCGCCTGCTCGTCGGACTGCCTTTGCGCGCGCTCGACGAGACCGAATTGGCCCAATTTCGCGACGACCTGATGGCAAAGCTATAGCGGCCGACGGCTGGCGGCGGATCAACCAGCCTTCGAAGACTCCGCGACAAAACTCAGCCCGCTGCTGAAGCGTCGCAGATCCGCCGGATGGCCCGCTGCGATAATCACATCGTCCGCTTTGAACGGACGATCGGCCGGGCAGGGCTGGAAACCGCGTTCCGGATCGGCCCCGTCCTGCACCGCCAGCACGCTAACGCCAAACCGCGTGCGCAGTTCGAGTTGCCGCAAATTCTTTCCCAGCGCGGCGTCGGGAATGCCGACCCGCGAGACCCGATAGCCGCTCGCCCAAAAAATATTATTCTCACGCGTCGCCACCGCCGATACCGATAACGTCACGCGGTTGAAAGCCCGCGCGATGTCGTGACGGGTCACCAGCCCGAGGAATTTTCCGCCGTGAGCGGTTTCGGTGACCGGCAACTCTTCCAGCCCCTCGTATTCCATCGTCTGCGCCGCCTGATCCAGATTCGCGTCGAGCGTCAGCACAGGAGGATTGCGCCGGCTCAAATCCCAGGCGTTGACGAGGGCGCCGAGGTCTGTGCTCGCGGCGACAAGCTGGAGCAGATCGTGCGTGCGGATCAGCCCGGCGAGGGCGCCGCTATGATCGATTACCGGCAGCGTCGCCTGTTCTACTTCGCTCGCGATACGCATGACTTCGGCCAGGGAAGCGCCGGCCGGCACGGTGCGGGCGTCGCGACGGATCACGGACGAGACCGGCAATTGCGTCAGCAGCAGACGATCGCGGCCGATTTCGAGACTCTTCCCGGCGCGCGCAAGGCTATAGGTGTCGATCGACTCAGGCTCGATCAGGCGGGCGACGACCAGCGCGCTGACCGTCGCGATCATCGTGGGCAGCACCACTGTCCAGTCGCCGCGCGTCATTTCAAACAGCAGCAGCAACGCGGTCAGCGGCGCATGGCTGACGCCGCTGAGGAAGCCGCCGATCCCGATCAACGCGTAGGACCCCGAGGGTCCGGTAAATCCGGGTGCAATCACCTCGACCAGGCCGCGAAAACTCGCCCCGGCCATCGCGCCGATAAAAAAAACCGGACCAAAGATCCCGCCCGGCGCGCCGGCCTCCAGCGAAATCGCGCTGGTCAAAAATTTCGCCGCCATCAGCGCCACCGTCAGGCGCAACCCCAGCCTGCCACCGAGCGCCTCCTCGATCACCGGGTAGCCGTCGGCGAGGTTCTGCGGCAGAGGAATCGCAATCAAGCCGACGAGCGCGAGACCGCCCAGTAGTTGGATCGGCTGGCTCAGCTTGAGGCCGCGGATATAGCGGCCGGTCGCATGGAAAAACCGCACGAAGCCGGCGGCCATCGCGCCGAGCACGACGCCCATCACGCCGTACGTCAGCACCTCCCAATAGTTGTCGATTAAAAAATGATGCGGCGAGAACAGCGGCCCGCTGCCGATCAGCGCGCGCGAAGCCGCGACCGAGCTGAAAGTTGCGATCAGCACCAGGGTCAAATTGCCCAGCTCGGTCTCGCCCAAAAGCACGATTTCCTGGGCGAACATCATGCCGCCCATCGGTGCGTTGAAGGTCGCGGCGATGCCCGCGCCCGCGCCCGCCGCGATCAGGACCTTGGCGCGATCAGCGGACAGGCGGCGGAACTGCGCCAGCGCCGACCCAATTGCGCCCCCGATCTGCGCGATCGGTCCCTCGCGGCCGACCGAGGCGCCGCAACCCAACGACACTGCTGCGCCCAGCGCTTTCAAGACAATCCAGCGCCGGCGCATCTGCGCGTTGCCGAGATTGACGTTCTCCAGAAAGGCCGGAAACCCGTAGCCGAGCATGTCGCGCGGAAAGAAATAATTCAGAATGAGCAGCAGACCGCCGCCGCTCATCAGAATCAGCGGGAGCAGTATCCGGGTGAAGCCCCGGCCAACGCCCAGAAGGCCGCCCTCCTGCTCCATGAATAACCACGCGAAAAGGTGAATCAGGGCGCGGAAACCGAAGTTGCCGAGCGCCGCCAGTACGCCGACCGCGGCCGCGAGCAGGATTATCTCGACGTACTCGAATTGGCTCGGCGCCAACTCGGCGCGCGTCTCCCCGGTCATTGGGTGTTTCGTGGGTGGTTTCGCGCGGGTTTCATAGCTCGCCGCGCTTCAGTCAGTAAACCTCAAAGCGCCAGAAAATTATGCACGGCGGCGAGAAATTCCGCGAGCCGGTCGTGATGAACCCAATGGCCCGCGCCATCGATCGTCCGCACATCCGAGGTGCGAAACGCGCTCAGCCGCCCGTCACGCTCCCAGTCGCCCGCCCATGAGGAATCGCCGCGCACCAGCAACACCGGGCAGCGGATGCGCGACCAGATCTGCATCGCGTCGCTGAGGTTGAAGAGATACGGCGAGGTCGCGCGCGTATAGTTGTCGTACTTCCAGGAGAAGGTGCCGTTCTCGTTGCGCCGCACCCCATAGATCGTCAGATGGCGCGCCAGTTCGAGACTGAGATGCGGATTCGCCTCGCGCATCCGCACCATCGCCTGTTCGACCGTCTGATACTCGCGCGGTTTGCGCTGGGCCAGCGCGAGCATATCCGTAACCCAGCTTTCCATGCGTTCATGGGCAGGCGTCTCGCGCATCATCGCCCCGGGCGGCCCCAGCCCCTCAATCGCGACCACCGCGCCCACCGCTTCCGGAAACACTCCAGCGCGCTGCAGCACGACACCCGCGCCCAATGAATGGCCAATCAAGGTGACCTGTCCCTTTGGATCGAGCGCGTTGATCAGTTGGCCGAGGTCGAGGACGTGATCGGTAATCGAATAGGCGCCGCCGATCGCCCAATCCGAGTCGCCGTGTCCACGCAAATCGAGCGCAACTACGTGAAAGTATCGTCGCAAGTCGAGCGCCACAAAATCCCAAGCCCGCGAATGATCGCGTCCGCCATGGACCAGGATGGCGAGCGGCTTGCCCGGGTTACCCCAATCGACATAGTGGAGCTTGAGCCGCTGCGAATAAAAGAAATGCGAAGTGGGTCCGATTATATCCGCCATGCTACCGCCTCCGGTATCCGCGCGTGGGCTTCCTTTTTGATCGGGGTCCAATCACGGCTAATCCGCATGTTGCCGACTCCGAATCTAGCCGACCAAGGATTTCGGGCATAGTGGTAGCCCTGCCCGGCGGCGCGCTCACCGCCGCCCCCTGTGACGCTCGCAGCGCTCAAGTTAGACTTGGCAACCGTGCGCACTTCCGTCGGCAGCCGAGGCTGCGCTCGCTCCGCGTCGATGCGCGAAATCGTTGGGGCGATTATCGTCGCTGTGGTCGCCGCGCTCGTCTGCTTCTTCCATCTGGGCGCATACGGGCTCTGGGAGCCGGATGAGGCGCGCTACGCGGAAATCGCGCGCGAGATGCTGGTCTTGCGCGACTTTGTCGTGCCGCACCTCAACTACGTGCCGTATATCGAGAAACCGCCGCTGTTGTATTGGCTCACGGCGTTGGCGATGCACGCATTCGGCGTCAATGAGTTCGCCGCCCGATTCGTCAATGCTGCGGCGGCATGCGCCGGGGTCGCGGCCGACTATCTCTTCGCGCGGCGAGTCATCGACTCGCGCCACGCCTTTTGGTCGGCGATCATTTTGAGCACGAGTGCGCTCTATGCCGTGATGGCGCAGGTGCTGACGACCGATATGCTGTTGACGGCGACGATTACGGTCGCGCTCTTCGCTTTCTTTCTCCATTGGCGCGAAGACGGCGGCTGGTGCTGGATCATGTACGTCGCGATCGCGCTGGCAGTGCTAACCAAGGGCCCGATCGGTCTTGCGATCCCGCTGGTTGCAGGGGCAATCTTCCTGGTGACCGAGCGTGACTGGCGCCACGCACTCCGGCGTTTTCGAGTCGTCCCCGGCTTCTGCCTGACCGCGGCGATCGTTGCGCCCTGGTTTGTCGCCGTTGCGATTCGGCAGCCGGATTTTCTCGATTTCTACTTCGTCGGCGAGCACTTTCGCCGTTTCTTTCAGTCAAGCTACTCGCACGGCCAGCCAATCTACTACTACGTGCCGGTGATCATCGCAGGAACACTTCCCTGGTCGATCCTCGCGCCGTTCGCGGCGTGGCGATCTCTCACACCCAATCCGGCACGGCGTTTCTGCCTGATCAGCGCCGCGACGATCTTTGTCGTCTTCTCCTGCGCCAGCGCGAAGCTGATTCCCTACATCCTGCCGGCGCTTCCTCCGCTCGCGATTGTGATCGCAAGCGGCTTGCTGGGGTTCACCGATCGCGAGCACGATTCCGCGCTCGCCGTAGCGAATAGCTCCCGGCGTCTCGCCGCGAGCGGCCCGATCTTGAGTCTCCTCGGCGCGGGCGTGATGCTTGCGGGAATCTTTGCCAACCGCTTTGCGAGTCCCAATCCGATGCTCGTGCGGCCCGCCCTCTACTTCGCCGGCGCGATTGTGCTCGTCGCGGGCGCAATTTGCTTTGCGGCGTTCTGGCAACACCGCTTCGAGGCTGGTTTGGCGACGATCGCGACTGCGGCGGTCGCGATTCTGATTGTTGCGAGCTACGGCCGGATCATGTCGGAGCCTGCACGATCTTACGCAGAACTCGCACGCGCAATCGCCGAGCGCGCTCCCGATGCCCGCCTGATCTGCTATCCGCGTTACCTTCAATCGCTGCCGTTCTATGCGCGCCGCCGCGTCATCCTGATTGGCGCGAAGACCGAACTCGCCTATGGCGCCGCCCATGCGTCCGACGCGGCGAATTTTTTCTTCACCCGCCGCGCCGACCTTTTGCGCTTGTGGAACGAGCCGATCCCGTCTGTGCTGATCGTCGATCGCGCCGCGTTTGCTCCGCTCGCCGCGAGCCTCGGGCCATATACTGTAGTCGCGGCCGACGCCAAAAAGATCGCAGTAACCCGTGGGACGTCAGATCCGGCGCAGAGGCCAATTGGTGGATAATCCCGCCGAGGCAGTTTCGATCGAGGGCCGCGATTCGCCGCCAAAGTCGCGGTTCGGCTTCGCGATCCGCGCAGGCCTCGGGCTCGCACTCGTTGTTACCCTGCTCTGGCTGTGCGGCGCTGATCGCGTCGCGCAAGTACTGAGCCGCGAACGCCCGGGCTTCTTCGTTGCCGCGATCGCGCTCTACTTTGCGGGCCAGATGATGTCATCTTACCGATGGCAGTTGCTCGCCCGCCTCAACGGCTTTGGTGGTTTGTGGCGGGAATATCTTGCCTATTATTTCGTTGGGGTGTTCACCAACCTGTTCGTACCCGGACTGGTCGGCGGTGACGCGGCGCGCGCGCGCTACCTCGGTCTGCGGCATCGGCGCGTCGGCGCAGCCGTCGCCTCAGTGGTGGCGGACCGCGGGGTCGGCCTCGTCGCACTGTTCTGGTTCGCAGCGATCGCGGCCTTGACGGCGACAAGCGTGCGCATCCCTGCAGCACTCATTCACCTCACCGTCGCCCTCGGACTGACAGCCTTGCTCGGCTACCTGGCTGGGCCACTGCTCGCGACCGTCGCGAGCCGCTTCAGCGGAAGGGTCCGCGCGATCGCGGAGCCGCTGACGCCCTACTTGCGCAACCAGCGCGGCATGATCGTCCCGCTGGCGCTTTCAATGGTCCTGCAAGCGTCGCTCGCGCTTTGCCAGTATCTGCTCGCCGTCGGGATGGGAATCGCGATCCCATTTTCCGCAGTCCTGTTGATCGTGCCGATGGCCAACGTCGTTGCGAGCATCCCACTCACCATCAATGGTTTGGGCGTGCGCGAGAGCGCATATCTGCTGTTGTTCGGGCTGGCCGGCGTCGCCCGTCAGGATGCGATCGCGCTTGGCCTCGTGTGGTTCGCGAGCACGCTGGTCGCCGGTCTGAGCGGGCTGTGGCCGTTTGTCGTTACACCCGCGCCAAAACCCGAGATTATCCGCGAGCCCCTAGTGCAGTCGACCAGCGCATAGATGAACGACGATGGGAGCACGTTCGGGCAACAACTATCTCTCGTCGCTGCGCAAGCTGAAGGCCGAGCTTTGGTTCGAGGGCGAGCGTGTCGCCGACCCGACGATCCATCCGGCGTTTGTGCGGCGCGCCCGCGCGATCGCTTCGCTCTACGATCTGCAGATGGAGCATCCAGGGTCGATGACGGTGCGGCTCGACGACGGCGACCGCGCCGGGCTTTCGTTCATCCAGCCGCGCAACGTCGAGGAGGTGCGGCGGCGAGGAATCATGTTTCGCCGCTGGGCCGAAGCTCACGGCGGAACGCTCGAATGGACGCCCGACTATTGCAACACCACGCTCGCGAGCCTCGCCGCGGCGTCGCAGTTGCTCGCGCCGAGCGCGCCGCACGCCGCCGCGAACCTCGAGGCCTACTATCGCGAAGCTCGCCGCCGCGACTGGTGTCTAACCCAAACCCGGTCTATGGAATCGGATCACGGCCGCGATTCGACACCGAAGCTAGCGGCTCCGGATGTTAGGCTGGTTGACACAACCTCTGAGGGCATCGTAGTCGCGGGTGCGCTGCCCGTGACACCCGCCGCGCCATTCGCAGAAGAACTGCTCGTCCTGTCCCCAGCCCTTGCTTTCGCGGTCAGCTGCAATACGCGAGGGCTGAAGCTCGTAGGCCACATCGGTATGGATTGGATCGCGGAGTTCGACCGCGTGGCAGTTCCATCGGAGCGGGTCTTTCTATGCGGTGACGAGACGCTCGGAGCAGCGCTGCTTGAGGAGAGTAGTGTCGTCGTCAATCAGATGCATCAGCGGGTGGTCAACGCCGCAGTCGTCGCTGAGTTGCGTCTCGGGCTCGCCGCGAGCCTCACGCGCGATGTAGCCGGCGCGCCCGACGTACAAAAGCGTCTCGCCGAGATGTTCATCGCGATCGCTATGATTCGATCCTGTCTCCACGCCGCCGAAAGCGCTGCGCATCAAGATCCCTGGGGTCAGTTTGTACCGGCGCGGCCACCGCTCGACGCGGCGATGAGTCTCTACTCGCGGCTATATAGCTGAAATCAGCCGGCTCGGGCGCGGTGATCGGCGGCGGCCTCAATTGCGACGTTGCTGTGGAAGCGTCCGTAGGCGAAATAGATCGCCAAACCGACAGCCATCCACAAGACAAAGCGGAGCCACGTTACTTCGCCGAGCCCGAACATCATCAGCAAACACGAACCGACGCCCAGAATCGGCACGAGCGGCACCAGCGGCGTTCGGAACGGGCGCTCGAGCTCCGGTTCGACGTGGCGCAGGATCCAGATTCCAAAGCAGACCAGCACGAAGGCGAACAGCGTGCCGATATTGGTCAGCTCCGCGATCTCCTTGATCGGCACCAGACCCGCGGTCAGACCGACCGCCGCGCCGGTGAGCACGGTCGGCATCGAGGGGGTCTGGAAGCGCGGATGCACGCGGCTGAAGATTGGCGGCAATAAACCGTCGCGGGAGATCGCATAAAAGATCCGCGATTGTCCGAGCAGCAGCACCAGCAACACCGAAGTCAGGCCGGCGACGGCGCCGAGCGAAATCACTCCCGCGGCGAAATTAAGTCCGCGCGTGACGAACGCGCTGGCGAGCGGCGCGTCGATATCGATCGACTTCATCGGCACCATCCCAGTAAGGACCGCAGCGACCGCGATATAGAGGACGGTGCAGACGCCGAGCGAAGC
The DNA here is from genome assembly GCA_035308025.1 of Candidatus Binataceae bacterium. Taxonomy (NCBI): domain Bacteria; phylum Candidatus Binatota; class Binatia (SeqCode); order Binatales (SeqCode); family Binataceae (SeqCode); species Binataceae bacterium (SeqCode). The sequence goes on along the minus strand of DATGHL010000026.1, from coordinate 21,849 downwards.
GAGGATGCCGATCGGCAGCGCGCGCTGCGGCTCGACCACCTCCTCGGCGGCGGTCGAAACCGCATCGAACCCGATGTAGGCGAAGAAGATATAAGCGGCGCCGCGTAGTACGCCGCCCCATCCGAGCGGCAGAAATGGCGACCAGTTGGCGGGTTTGATGAAAAATCCTCCGACCGCGACCACCATCAGCACGGCGAAGAGCTTGACGCCGACGATGATCGAATTGACGCGCGCGCTCTCCTGCACGCCCACGTAGAGGATCACCGTTACCAGCAGGACGATCAGGAGCGCCGGCAGATTGATAATTGCGCCGGCCGCGGTGCCGGGCGAATGGATTAGTGCGGAGGGCAGGCGGAGGCCAAGACCGGCCAGAATCACCGTCAGGTAATGCGACCAGCCGGCGGCCACCGCAGCCGACGCGACCGCATACTCGAGCACGAGGTCCCAGCCGATAATCCAGGCGATCAGCTCGCCCATGGTGGCGTAGGAATAGGAATAGGCGCTGCCCGCGATCGGGATCATCGCGGCAAATTCCGCATAGCAGAGCGCGGCCATCGCGCAGGCAAAGCCCGCCAGCACGAATGAGAGCACCAGCCCGGGACCGGCATAAGAGGCGCCGACGCCGGTCAGCACGAAAATTCCGGCGCCGATAATTGCGCCGATACCGAGCAGGGTCAGATCGAATGCGCCGAGGACCCGTCGGAGACCGCCGGCGTGCGGCGCGGCCTCGGCTAATAGCGCCGCCGACGGTTTGCGTCGCAGCAGTTGCGCGGCGAGCGTTCCGCGATGGCCGCCGCGCGCGGTCACCAGGAGGCGTAACCGCCGTCCACCGAGAGGATCGTCCCGGTAACGTAGCTCGAGGCCGGCGCGGCCAGATAGATCACGGCGCCGCGCAACTCCTCGGGAAGGCCGAGGCGGCCGAGCGGCGTGCCGCGCTCCATCCGCTCGCGATTCGCCGGTTTCGCGATTCCCCCTTCGGTCGCTTCGGTCGGAATCCATCCGGGGGCGATCGCATTCACGAGGATGCCGTACTGTGCCCACTCGACGGCGAGCTGCCGCGTCAGATTCGCCAGCGCCGCCTTGGTCGCCGTGTAGGCGCTCAGCCGATAGATCGAACTGGCGACCAACGCGTAAATCGACACCATATTGATGATGCGGCCGGGCTTCTTCGCCTCGATCAGACTGCGCGCCACGCGCTGGGAGAGCATCATCGGTGCGGTCAAGTTCGTCGCCATTGCCGAGTCCCAGATCGCGCGCGGCAACGATTCCGCGCGTCCGGTCGGCGAGATGCCGGCGTTGTTGATCAAAATGTCGATGTCGCCGAGCTGCGCCTGCGCGGCTTCGACTAGACGGTCGAGGTCGGCGTCGACGGTTATATCGGCTTGGACGCCGACACTGCGGACACCGTATTTCGCGCTCAGCTCGGCGGCGAATTTTTCGACGCGATCGCCGCGCCGCGCCGCTAAGACGACATCGGCGCCGGCGAGCGCGAGGGCGTGCGCGCACTCGACGCCGAGGCCGGAGGAGGCGCCGGTTACGAGTCCTACGCGGCCCTTGAGGGAGAAGAGCGAGTTCAGTGAGTCCATGAATACTGATCCCCGAACGCTTCTGCCGCCGCTTCCGATGCCGCCGCGACTGCGCGATCGATCGCGGCGCGCGAAACGTCGTGATGGGTTACCGCGCGAAAGGTCGCCGGCCCGCGCGCGCCGATCAGCACCTCGCGCTCGCGCAGCGCGGCTACAAAGATGGCCGCCTCGGGCGCGCCGCCTTCGAGGTCGAAGACCACCATGTTGGTGCGCCGCTTTACCGGCCGCACGTTGAGTCCGGCGATGAGGCCGAGTCCTTGCGCCAGTGCCCGCGCGTTCTGATGGTCCTCGGCGAGGCGATCGATCATGGTTTCGAGCGCAACGATTCCGGCCGCCGCGAGCACGCCCGCCTGGCGCATCCCGCCGCCGAGCAGCTTGCGCGTGCGACGCGCCTCCGCGATGAATTTTGCGCTGCCGCACAACAGCGACCCCACCGGACAGGCGAGTCCCTTGGAGAGGCAGAACGACACCGAGTCGGCGCCGGCGGCGATTTTGGCCGCGGTGGTTTCCAGCGCGATCGCCGCGTTGAAGATGCGCGCGCCGTCGAGATGCACCGGCAGACCGTGACGACACGCCAGCTCGGCGACCGCCGCCATGTGCGACAATTCGACGGCCGCGCCCGCGCAAAGGTTGTGGGTATTTTCGAGCGCCACCAGCGCCGGCCGCGCGAAGTGCGCATCGGGCGGCCGCTCGAGCTCCTCGGCCAACTGCTCGAGGTCGAGTTCGCCGTCAGCGGTATTGCGAATCGGCGTCGTGACGACGCCGCCCAGCGCCGCCGCGCCGCCCGCCTCATAGAGGTAGGTGTGGGCCTCGGCGCCGAGGAAGACTTTGGTGCCGCGCCCGCAGTGGGTGAGCATCGCAGCGAGGTTGCCCATCGTGCCGCTCGGCACGAACATCGCGGCCTCCATGCCCATCGCGGCCGCCGCGATCGACTCAAGACGGTTGACGGTGGGGTCCTCGCCGTAAACGTCGTCGCCGAGTTCCGCACGGGCCATCGCCTCGCGCATTTCGGCGGTCGGGAGGGTTACCGTGTCGCTGCGCAGATCGATCTTTTTCAGCGAAGTACTCACTTTTGCAGAGGCCGCGTAGTCTGCGATTAGCGCCGACGTTTGTGAACCGTGAAAGCTGAAAACGGTGAAAAAATTATTCCGGCATGATCGCCTTGACGACTTCGTCAATCGCGCGCTTGCTGTCGAGCTCGTCGGTCAACGACCAGGTCACCGCGACGGTCGCCGCGCGGCGCGGCGCGATTCCCTGGCGAATCAGCTCGCCGGCGTAGATCAGCAGACGCGTCGAGACGCCTTCTTCGAGTCCCGAGGCCTTCAGGTGCCGCACCTTCTCGCCGAGCGTCGCGAGCTGAAACGCCATGTCGCGATCGACGCCGGATTCGTGCGCGATAATCTCGACTTCCTTCTCCGCCGGCGGATAGGTGAATTCGATTGTCACGAAGCGCTGGCGGGTCGAGTGCTTGAGGTTCTTCTGAATGCTCTGGTAGCCGGGATTGTAAGAGATCACCAGCAGGAAGCCGACGTGGGCCTCGATGGTCTCGCCGCGCTTTTCGATCGGCAGGATGCGCCGATGGTCCGACAGCGGATGGATCAGCACGGTCGTGTCCTTGCGCGCCTCGACGATTTCGTCGAGATAGCAGATTGCGCCGCGCCGCACCGCCTGCGTCAGCGGGCCATCGACCCAGACCGTCTCGTCGGCGGTAATCAGATAGCGCCCGACCAGATCGCTGCCGGTTAGATCCTCGTGACAGGCGACGGTGATCAGCTCGTTGGGTCCCTCGGGAAGCGCCGCGAGCTGATGGGTCATGTGCTCGACGAAGCGGGTTTTGCCGCAGCCCGTGGGGCCTTTGAGCAGAATCGGCAGGCGGGCCTTGTAGGCTGCGGTGAAGATCTCGGCCTCGTCGCCGATGGTCAGGTAGTAGGGCGCGTTCGCGGGGTCGAGATGGCGCACTTCGGCGCCTTCGCGCGAGCCCTGCATCCGCGTGTCAAATGTTTTCAGCTCAATTGCCATCAGCCACCTTTCCCTTTTGGTCCCCTCTCCCTAATCAGGGAGAGGGTAGGGTGAGGGTCAGTATTCGCAAGAAACCGTGCCTGCATCAAGACGAAGGGTCGGGCAAACGAGAAAGCTCATTGAGGCCGCGAGTGTATTGACTGGACCCATCTTTATCGTCTTTGATCTCGTACCCCCGAGTCAGCAACTCTTTCTTCAGTTCATCGGCCTTAGCGTAATCGCGCGCGAGGCGTGCTTTTTTCCTTTCGTCAATCAGTTCCTGATCCTCTGGCGGAAGAGACGGAGGCTGCCGCTGAGGGCTTTGATAACCGGCAAGATCGAGTCCCAAAACAGAGTCGAATTTTAATAGCGTGTTCCATACCCTCAGATCTCGGTCGCGGCGAGCTTTAGCAACCATCTCAAGTGCCACGGCCAGCGCATTCGGCGTATGTAGATCGTCGTTAAGAGCCTGCCTAAATTGCTCTTCGTAATCTTTCGCCCATGATGAGTCTTCCGATGCCTGCTTAGCCTCCTTCGGTAGTTCGTTAATGAAGCGCCCTAGGTACATAAGCTTGCCCTGGGCGGCGTTCAGCGATTCAATGCTAAAGGCCAACTCTGACCGATATTTTGCTCCCAAGCAGAAAAAACGAAAAGCTAATGGAATGATCGCGTATTTCGAGAGGTCGTCCAGCACCGGGAACTTGCCGGCGCTCTTGCTGATCTTTGCCCCCTCCATCCCGACCAGAAACGCGTTGTGCACGAAGTAGCGCACGAACGGCTGGCCGGTCGCGCTCTCAGATTGTGCGATCTCGTTCTCATGATGGACCGGAATATGGTCGAGACCGCCCGAATGGATATCGAGTGTCTCGCCCAGATACTTCATCGACATCGCGGAGCACTCTATATGCCATCCGGGATAGCCGCGTCCCCACGGCGACTCCCACTGCATCAGGTGATGCGGCTGGTTGAGTACCCACAACGCGAAATCGTGCGGACTGCGTTTGTCGGGCGAGTGTTCGAGGCGATTACCCTGCTGCTCGTCGAGGCTCTGACGCGACAGCCGGCCCATGCGATGAGGTCCGCGCCATTTCTCGACATCGAAATACACCCCGGAAGGCGTCACATAGGCAAAGCCGTTGGCGAGGACACGCCGAATCAGCGCTTGCATCTCGTCGATGTGATCGGTCGCGCGCGAGAGCATCGGCGGCTCGGGCAGCTCGATATTCAACCGTGCACAATCGCGCTTGAACTGCGCGATATAGAAGTCGGCGACCTCGAGCGGTGACTTGCCCTGTGCGCGCGCGGTCTTCTCGATCTTGTCCTCGCCTGCGTCCTCGTCCGAGGTCATGTGGCCGACGTCCGTGACATTCATCACGTGGCGGACGTTCCAGCCGTTGAAGCGCAGCGCGCGCCTGAAGGTGTCGACGAAAACGTAGGCGCGTAGATTGCCGAGATGCTGCGGCAGGTAGACCGTCGGCCCGCACGAGTAATAGGTCACGTCGGGCGGATGCGCCGGGCGGATCTCCTCGACGGTGCGGGTCAGCGTGTTAAAAATATGAAAGGGCTTCACGGTTACGACTGCTATCGTGCCATAACGGTCGCGAGCAAGTCAGCCACATCATAAAGAGGACAACGCTATGAACTCAGCCAACAAAGTTGCGATCGTGACGGGCGCCGGCACCGGTATCGGCCGAAGCGTCGCACTCGAACTGCTGCGCGAGGGCTATGCGGTGGTCCTCGCGGGACGGCGACGCGAGCCGCTCGAAGCGGCCGCGCAGGCGGGCGCCGAGTTCACCGCCCCAAGCCTGGTCGTCCCGACCGACGTCGGCGAGCCGGCGGCCGTCCAGGAGCTGTTCGCCAAAACCCGCGAGCGCTTCGGACGGCTCGATCTGCTATTTAACAACGCGGGCGTCGGCGCGCCGCCGATCCCGCTCGAGGAGTTGACCTTCGAGCAATGGAAGAAGGTGGTGGACATCAACCTGACGGGCGCCTTCCTCTGCACGCAGGAGGCGTTTCGGATCATGAAGGAACAGACACCGCGCGGCGGCCGGATCATCAACAACGGCTCGATCTCGGCGCATAGTCCGCGACCCAATTCGGCGCCCTACACCGCGACCAAGCACGCGATAACCGGGCTGACCAAGTCGACTTCGCTCGATGGACGCAAATACGACATCGCCTGCGGCCAGATCGATATCGGCAACGCCGAGACGGCCCTCACCGCCGCGATGAGCCGGGGCGTCCCGCAGCCCAACGGCACAGTCGCGGTCGAGCCGGTTTTCGACGCGATCCACGTCGCCCGCGCGGTGCTCTATATGGCGACCCTGCCGCTCGACGCTAACGTCCAGTTCATGACCGTGATGGCGACCAAGATGCCGCTGGTCGGTCGCGGCTAGGCGGAGTACCATTTCGTCGAAGCGGTTTCTCGGTAGCTAGCGCTGCGACAGGCGCGGATTCCCCATTTGGCGGCGCATCTTGCGCTCCTCCTGGACGATCCGCCATTCGTAGCCGTCAACCAGCGACTTCCAGCCGGCCTCGACCAGGTTGGTGGACTTCGCCAGGGTCGTCCAGTGCAGCTTGCCATCGGAAAATTTCTTGACCGACATGACTTCGGCCTCGGTCGAATCGCCGCTGGCGTGCGCATAGGTCTCGGTCACGCGGACACTTTCGAGATAGGGAAAATATTTGAAGAGGGCCTTGCGCAGGGCGAGGTCGAAAGCGTTGACCACACCGACGCCGCGCGCGGCCTCGGTCTGCTCGACGCTGCCGACGCGGATCACCACGGTGGCGTCGATCGTCATGCGGCCCTCGAAGAAGTCGTCGATCACGCGGCGCCGCACCACTTCAAAAGGCGGCACGTAATCGCGCGAGGTCCGGAGTTCAGCCAATTCGCGAGAAGCTTGCGGCGCTTCAGTTTCGTAAAAAATCGTTTCGCTTGGCACAGCTCGCACCTGTCGTGATTATCGGAACTGTCTCAATCAAGTGCAATCAAAATTCAAGATGCAGCAAGAGCGTTATTCACATCGCAAGGCCGCCGTCCACTTGAATTACCGCGCCGCTGATATAGGCCGCGGCGTCCGAGAGCATGAAAGCCACGACCGGCGCGACATCCGCGACCGTGCCGAAGCGCCCCAGCGGCACCATCTCAAGCGCGGCCTTGCGATTCGCATCCGGCAACGCCGCCGTCATGTCCGTTTCGATAAAGCCCAGCGCGAGCGCGTTCACCCGCACATTCATCCGGCCGAGTTCCTTCGCCATCGCCTTGGTCATGCCGATCAGGCCAGCTTTCGCGGCGGAATAATTCACCTGCCCGGCCATCCCGACCAGTCCGCTGATCGAGGTGATATTCAGGACCACGCCGCATTTCGCCTTCATCATCATGAAAGCTGCGGCGCGCGCGAAGTTGAAGGCGCCGGTCAGATTCACCCGGATAACCTCGGCCCAATCTTCCTCCGTCATCATGACCAGCAGCTTGTCGCGCGTGAGCCCGGCATTGTTGACCAGCCCGTCGATTGCGCCGAATTCCTTCTTGACTGCGTTGACCATCTCGCGCGCGCTTTTCAAGTCGCTAACGTCAGACTTGAAGGCCATCGCCTTGACACCGAGCTGGCTGATCTCGCGATGCAGTTCCGTAGCCTGCTGCTCGCTCTTGAGGTAGTTGAAGGCGACGTTGGCGCCGCGCCGCGCGGATTCGAGCGCGATCGCGCGGCCGATCCCGCGGGTCGCGCCAGTCACAATTATCCCTTTACCGGCGAGGTCCTGCATTTCCGCCATGGTGGATGAGCCTGCGCGGGGAAGCCTTCTGGCGAAGAGCGCCGGAAGGCACAAGTTAATCTGTTACTTTAGATATTACGCACTAAAAGATGAACCGCAGCCGCAGGTCCGGGTCGCGCGCGGATTATCGAAGCGGAAGCCGGCGTTGTGCAGCCCCTCGACGTAGTCCAGCGTCGTGCCCGCGATATAGGGCAGCGAAATCTCATCCACCAGCACCGTGACGCCCTCGAGCTCGGTCACGATGTCGCCGTCCTTCTTCGCGTCGAAGTTCAACGAATACTGGAAGCCGGAGCAGCCGCCGCCCACCACCGCGATGCGCAGTCCCTGTCCCGCGCCGAGATTTTCTTTCGACGACATCTGCCTGACCGCTTCCAGCGCCTTCGGAGTGAGGTTCACGCCCGGCATCGCGCCGGCCGCCTGATTCTCTTGGTGATCCTGATGCATTTCTACTGACATTGGTGCTTGCTTCTCCGGTTCTTAATTCTGCGACATATAGTGGCCCGCGAGTTTTCGGCCGCCCAGCTATCCTACAGGAAAGCTCTGAGGCACGCACCTCGACAAGGACCCAGATAGAGCATGGTTTTGCGCGCCGCGAGCGGACGGATTTGCGGGGTTCGTTCAGGTAGATGATACATCACGCTGTAGCTGGGAGCGTCGCTGTCCGGCGTCGGCGCTGCCGCACTAGGGGCCGTAATCGAAAACGGCACCGGACTGAAGGTCACCACGAACAACAGCACCGACGCCCACGCCGCCAGACGGCGTCCGCCCTGGAGTCGCGTATCGATGTCCAGGGTCGTCGGGTGCCCCAGCCCGAGAACCAGCACCAGCACGAACCACAGCAGCCATCCCGGCCAGAAGTTCAGATGAAGAAAGTAGGGGATGACTGCCATCAGCAGGCACCCCACCCAGACCAGTCGCGAGATAATTCGATGTGCTCGCGGGCCGAAGAGCGCGTAAATCACATGGCCGCCGTCGAGTTGGCCGATCGGCAGCAGATTGAGCGTCGTCACCAGGATTCCCACCCAGCCGGCGAAGGCGGTCGGATGGAGATTGACGTTGACCGAATTCGGATCGATGCCGAGCACGACCCTGGCGACCGACCAGAAGATGATCGAATTGCCGAGGTCGAGTCCCCCCTGCGAAGTGTCGAGCGGTGCCACCTGCGACCAGCGCAGACCGATAACGATTGCGATCATTGATACGACAAAGCCCGCCCACGGGCCGGCCGCGCCGATGTCAAACATCGCGCGGCGCGTGCGCGGCACCGATCGCATCCGGATGAAGGCGCCGAAGGTGCCGATGAAGAACAGCGACGGCACCGGGGCGGGGATAAAGTAGGGCAGGCTGGTATCCACATGATAACGGCGGGAGGTCAGGTAATGGCCCATCTCGTGCGCGAGCAGAATCGCCATCAGCGGGATGGAGAAGGTCAGTCCGCCGCTTAGCGCGCTGAAGGTGGCGAGCGGATGCAGGAGCGAAAACGGCGTCTCCGTCTGACTGGCGCCGGCCATCGTGGTCGTCAGCAGCGTGATCAGGAAGAGCGCCCAGTTAATCATCGGGATGCGGAATTTGGTTGCGGAAGGCGGCTCGAGGGAACGGCCGATCACCGCCGCGCTGTCGAAACGCGGCAGCTCAGTGACGATCGGCGAAGGTTGCGTGGCTGCGGATGAATCTTCCATCGGTTTGCCAGATCTCTACGACTTTCCCGGGGCGACGGTTACGGGTGCGTTTGTCGAGCGCGCAAAATGCGCCGCCGCGTTGCCGTCGCGGACGGCTATCTCAAGCGTCCCGAAGCTGCCGAATAATGCCAGCGGCACGCCAATCGGGACCTCCCCGTAGGCGCGATAAATTGCGAGCCGCGGATACCGCCCAATTCTGACCCACAGCCTATCCTGTCGCTGGTTGCGAGCAAATCGCTCGACTGCCGCGCGGGTGAGATTCGTCACGAGGTTGCCGAAGCCATCGACATAAACCACCGCGCCCGTGAGCCGCCGCGATGTTTCGCTGACCCCGGCAACAGCGTCGAGCTCAACCATCTGCCGGCGCGCCGGGCCGAGCGCGCCGAGCTTGACCCCGTGCGACAGCCAAGCCGCGGCCGGCGCGAAAATATCACGGCCGTGAAAGGTCGCGCTGGTCGCGGGCAGCCGATAGCGCGCCGTATCCAGCTCGACAATCGCTTTTATCCCGGCGGCCGCGGCGGCCATCCAGAGCAGCCCATTATCGGGACCGACGAAGCGCGCGCCACTGCGTGATTCGATTGCGAGCGCGCGCCGCTGCGTTCCGACCCCGGGATCGACCACGGCGAGAAAAATCGTTCGCGGCGGAAAAAACTGCCAGCTCTGCGCCAACGCGATCGCCCCCATCGCGATTTGACCTGCTGGGATGCCGTGCGTGAGGTCGATGACCCGCGTCTGCGGTGCGATCGTGCTGATCACCCCGCGCATCACGCCGGCGTAATGGTCCCGGTAGCCGAAGTCAGTCAGCATCGCGATTAGCGGAGGAGTGGAGGCGGCGCGCGGCATTCGACGCAACTGCGGGCAGGCTCAAATTGCCTGGCCGGCGCACCAGCCGCTCGACCAGGCCCATTGAAAATTATAGCCGCCCAGCCAGCCCGTCACATCGACCGCTTCGCCAATCACATAGAGACCCGGCACGTCGCGCGCGGCCATCGTGCGCGACGATAACCCGGCGGTATCGATTCCGCCAACCGTGACTTCGGCCTTGCTCCAGCCCTCCGAACCCGCCGGAAGTACCTCCCAGCGCTGCAATCGCGCCGCCGCCAGCGCGAGCGTACGGTCTGGGAGATTAGCGATTGGCCCGGCGGGATATTCCGCAGCAAACGCCTCCGCCAGGCGGTTCGGCAGGACCTCGGACAAGATCGTCTTCAGTTCGGCACGGGGCCGCGCGCGCTTGCGCTGATAGAGAAAGTCCACGGCCTCGAGACCCGGCAAAAAGCCGATCGCGATACTCTCACCCGAATGCCAGTGCGACGAGATTTGCAGGATCGCTGGGCCCGAAAGCCCGCGATGGGTAAACAGGAGATTTTCGCAAAAACGCTCACGGCCGCAGGTTACTTCCACCGCCGCGGCAACTCCGGCCAGTGCGCGGCAAAGCCCGAGCGTCGCGCCGCCCATCGTCAGCGGGACCAAGCCCGGCCGCGGCTCGACGAGCCTGAGGCCGAAGCGCCGCCCAAGGTCATAGGCGAAACTGGTCGCGCCCATCTTTGGGATCGAGAGGCCGCCGGTGGCGATCACCAACGCCGGCGCCATGAAGGTCGCGCGGTCGGTCGCGATGGAGAAGTGCTCCACGCGGCTGACTTCACGGAGTTGCTGACCGAGCCGCAGATCAACCTGCGAGGCGGCACACTCCGCCAGCAGCATCGCGACGATCGCGCGCGCCGAGCCGTCGCAGAAGAGCTGGCCCAGCCGTTTCTCGTGATACGGGATCCGATGCCGCTCGACCATCGCGATAAAGTCGCGCTCGGTGTACTGGCTGAGCGCGGACTTACAGAAGTGCGGGTTGGCCGAGAGAAAGCGCCCGGGCGCGACTTCAAGGTTGGTAAAATTGCAGCGCCCGCCCCCCGAGATGAGAATTTTTGCCCCCGCCTCCTGCAAATGCTCAAGCAGCAGTACACGTTTGCCGCGCGCGCCGGCGGTCAGCGCGCACATCAGGCCGGCCGCCCCGGCCCCGAGGATTACCGCGTCAAAAGCTTCCACCACGAGCGGCTGGTCTGCGCAATCGGCGCGCGGTTTATGAGATTACCGTGCGGGTGCTTACGGGTAGGGCGACGGCGGCAGCAGAAGCGAAGCGCGAGCCCTGCACCAGCAACATCGGACGGCCGTCGATAAAGCCGCGCCGCGCGAGTCCCAGTTGCTCGGCCACCGCGGCCGCGACGATTACCAGGCCGCCTGCCGTGCGCGCGGCGATCAGCGACGTCGAGGGGTTGGCGAGCGCCTCGGTATGCAGGCGGCGACCGGCGACGCGCGCCGCCTCGGCGAGCATCGCGGCAAGTTCCAACTCGGCGGGCTCAGTCCCGTGCGCGATCCGGATCACGTGGAGACTGCACTCTGTGCGCTGGGCGAGTCGCGTGGCCAATTCCAGCGCGGCGCGCCCGTCGTAGCCGGAATCGACTACCGCGAAGAGGCGCTCGAGCGGCGCGTCGTCACTGTGCATCGCGACCACGACACTGAGCGGCAGCGCGCGCGCCTGATCGAGCACGGTGCGGACGATGCCGCCGCGAAAATCCGCGCCGAAGACTGCGCGATGAGGTCCGAGCAGAACCCATCCAATGCCGGCGCCCGTCGCGATCTGCACCAGATCGGCCGCCGGATCGTCGCTCCACACCGCTTGCGGCGTGATCACTGCGCCGCGGCTCCAAGCGAGTTCCAGCGCGGCGCTGAGCGCGGCCGAGCGCGGAATCGCGAGCGCTCCAGTGTCATCGAGACTGGCGCGCACTCCGCCGGGAGGACGGCGAACGATCGCGAGCACGCGCGGCGGCGGCAGCTCAAGCGGCGTCGCTGCCAACGCCAGGTTGACCAGCCGTGCTACGCCGTTGGGATTTGCGACCGGCACCAGGATCGCGCTGCGCGCCGGTTCCCGCGTTTGCGGATAGCGCGTGCTCGGCTGCATGCCCGCCTCACTCTCCGAGCTGAGCAGATGAACAATCGGCGTGGTGGCAAAGGTCGTCGCCAGCGCCATCAGGATCATCATGGCAAATAGCACCGGAGAGATGATGTGGAGTTCGAGTCCGATGTTGAGCACGATCAACTCCATCAGGCCGCGGGTGTTCATCAGCACGCCCAGCGCCGCACCCTCGCGCCAGCCCATCCCGGTAAGGCGGGCTGCCACCGTAGCGCCGCCGAACTTGCCGACCGACGCCACCAGGATGATCAGTCCACAAAGCGCCCATTGTTGCGGGCTGTTGAGCAAACCGATTTGCGTGCGCAGGCCGGTGAAGGCGAAAAAGGCGGGCAGCAGCAGCACCACGACGAGATCTTCGAGCCGATCGATCAGATCGCGCGCGATCCCGCTGTCGTGAGGAATCATCGCGCCCAAGGCGAAAGCGCCGAAGATCGCGTGGATGCCGATAACCTCGGTCGCCGCCGACGATAGCAGCAGCAGCACGAAGATAATCGCCATCAGCCCCTGCGTCAGACGGCCCTTGTTACCGTAGAGGACCACCAGCCGCCCGATCAGCGGCCGCACCACGAGCGCCATCGCAGCGACGTAGAGCAGCGCCAGAATCAGCGTCCGCAGCGCATTACCGCCTTGTGCCCGCGCTACGCCGACGACGAAGGCGAGCAGACACCACGCCGTCAAATCGCCAATCGCGGCGCAGGAGAGCGCGAGTGCACCCAGCCGCGTCCGGCTGATTCGCCGATCGGTCAGGATTCGCGCTAACACCGGAAAGGCCGTCACTGACATCGAGACGCCGAGAAACAAAGCAAAGTTGGTAAACGGCACATCGTTGGACGAGAGCCGCGGATAGAGCAGTAGCGCGAGCGTCGCGCCGAGGATAAACGGCGCCAGGATGCCGGCGTGAGAAATTGCCATCAGCGAGTGGCCGCGCTTGCGCAACAAACCCAGATCCAACTCGGCGCCGACCAGAAACATGAAGAGAATCACGCCGACTTGGGCAATCAGGTTCAGCGCCGGCGTCACGTTTGACGGGAACAGATAGGCCGACATCGCAGGCGCAACCCGGCCCAACAGCGACGGTCCCAGCAGGATGCCCGCGATAATCTCTCCGATCACCGGCGGTTGGCGGATATTGCGAAACAGCGTGCCGAGCAGCCGCGCCATCGCCACCACCGCGACCAACGCCAACAGCACATGGAGCAGTTCGTTCGCCGGCGCGTGGCCAGCGCTGGCGATAGGTGCGGCGCCCTGGGCAACTGCCGGCGCACCCAGCTTCGAGCCCCACGACTGAATCAGGAAAAAGCCCGCGACCGCGCCAGCGAGTGAAAGTGCGTAAAGCAGAATCGATCCGATCTTTCGCGAATTGGATGCTGACGGCATTCTCGGGCGAGATTTTATCAGAGGTCTAAATCCGTGCCGAGAGCATTCGCCATCTCTTCATCTCGCTATCGAGCAGCGCTGGAAGAGTTTTCCTGCTAAAACAACCCGCGGTACCAAACCAAGATGATTGATCGATTAACCCCTCATGTATTGCTGTGCGCGCTGATCATGACAATCGGTCTCGCCACCTCGGCGTGGTCGTCGGCTCCGCCGGCAGCGGATCCCCTCACGCAAGTGAGGCAGGGCGTGAGCGACGTCATTGCGGTCTTTCACGCGGATCAGATGCCGCTCGCCGAGCGTCGCGAGAAACTGCGCATCCTGGCGGCGCGTTACTTCGACTTCGCGGACATGGCGCGCTCGGCGCTCGGCTATCATTGGCGCACCCTGAGTCAGGCGCAACGCGAGCAGTTTGTCCCGATCTTCACTGCCTTCATTCAGGACGCCTACCTTAGCAAGCTCCAGGATTACACCGTGAGCAAGGTTCAGGAGGAGGCCAAAACCGCAACGATTACCTTTACCCGAGAGCAATTCGACGGCCCCGATTATGCCGAGGTCTCAAGCAGCGTCGTGCTCCGCGACCAACAGGATCCCCTGACGATCGATTATCTGATGCATCGGAGCGGCGGTGTCTGGCGGATTTACGACCTCACCGTGGACGCGATCAGCGTAATCGCCAACTACCGCAATCAGTTCAGGCGAGTCATTGATAACGACGGCTATGACAGCCTCGTCGTTCAGCTCAAGGCCAAACAGGAACAGTTGCGCCAATACATGGAGCAGCCGCCGCAGAGCGGAGACGCAGCGGGCAAATCCGGGCAAAAGTGATAATGGATTGTGCCCGCGGGGGGAACGTCAGGACTTCGCCGAAAGATCGTTCCGCATATTGCAAACAACTGTTGGTGAATCTAAGATTGCGGGCGTGCTACGAATGGACTGGGTTGTGGCAGTCGTGCATTATGCGGCTACCACGTAGCGTGAACTTCCGAATCCGGTGCTGATGACTTGGACGCTGGCGGTTTCGTTCAATTCAAGCTGATGAGCATCACGGGGTCGGAACAGCAGGAGGAAGGGAAAAGCGGTGCATAAAAAACTTGGTTTCGGTCTGCTGTGGGTGGCAGCCTTCTCACTCATCGCCGGATGCGGCACGATGACGCCGGAGAAGAAGAAGTACTGCTTGCTTGGCGCCGCGGCTGGCGCTCTCGCAGGCGGCGGCACGGGCGCATTGGTTGCCGATCAGGCCGGCGGTAAGAAGCGCAACTACGAGATCGGCGTACCGCTTGGCGTAGTCGTCGGTGGTCTGCTGGGTGGTGTGATCGGCTGTGCGATGGCGCCAGCCCCGGAAGCCCCACCGCCACCGCCACCACCTCCGCCGCCACCACCACCACCTCCGCCGCCTCCCGCGCCGGCGAAGATCGTGCTCCGTGGCGTGCATTTCAACTTCGACAAGTCCTTTATCCGCGAAGTTGACAAGCCGGTGCTGGACGAGGCGGCCGAGACGCTTAAGGCGAATGCCGGAGTCAAGGTCGACGTCAACGGCTATTGCGACGCGATCGGTGGCGAGAAGTACAACCTGAAGCTGTCGCAGCGCCGCTCGGAGTCGGTCGCCGCGTACCTCGAGGACAAGGGCATTCCGGCATCTCAGTTGGTGCCGCAAGGCTTCGGCAAAACCAACTTCGTCGCGACCAACAAGACGAAGGAAGGTCGCGCGGAAAATCGACGAGTCGAGCTCGTCCCGCTCGAACAGTAAATCCGGCCTGCTAAACGGCGGCCACGTTCCGTTAAGGTTCGTGGCCGCCGCAACGCTTCCTGATTTTGCGACCCCGGGATAGGCGGCTGTGCTGCCTGTCCCGATTTCTTTTACGGTTGATCCTCTGGGCAATTACCGACAGAATCAGGCGCGCGCCGACGGTTTTAACGGCGGCCTGGAATCCGGATTTGGGAGGAGCGGCAATGACACGATGGCCGTTGCGGATAGGGGTTGCGGTGGTTGTTGCGAAGTTGGTCCTCGTGATCTGCGCGCTCTGGATGGTAACGGCGACGGCCAGAGCAGAGGAGGGCAGGGGCGCGGCGCAATCGGCAGATACGATCGCGATCGCGCCGGCGAGCGCTTCGGACGCGGCGGCTTCAACCGTCACGAAATCGGGAACCGTCGCGGAATTCCCGGCGACCGGGGCTACGGCGCAAGCGCTAACCCCAGCGCCTCTGGCGAGCTCCCCGGCAACTTCTCCCGCACCTAAAACCGCGCTCCAGCAGGCCGTCTTCGAGATCAAAGCCACCACCGCCGATCTCGCGCGTCTGAGCGCGATCCAGCGGCGCAAATGGCAAACCGCGGTCGCCTCCCTGCCGAGCTTCTGCGAGGACTGGAACCGGATGCTGCACGATCGCGAGGTCGAGAATCTTTTGCACTTGCAGTGGCATCAGGCCGCGGGTTATCAGACCGCCACCTATACCGGTTACGGAACGGTGCAGGGCTGCCAGGCCAAGGAATCCGCCGAGGGTGTGCCGATCGGCAAGGTCACTTATCAGGAACTCAGCTACTACCTGGTGGGCAAGAGCGTGGACGACGCCAAGGCCCATCCAAGATTGCTCGGCAAGACGCAAACCCTCGAGATCTTCTCCTACGAGAAGGACCGCTGGTTCTACTGAGTCGTCCCGCGGCGGGCGGCCGGTGTAACTAATCCTCTCACGCGGCCTGCGCCGCGCGGCGTTCGGGCCGCGCGAGGACATAATCGGTAATTCGGTTAATGATGCGCTCGAGGCCGCTCAAGGCGATCGCGAGCAGCGCAATCAGCGGGATCGCGGCAACGGTAAACTCGGCCATCGTCGCCCAGCGCATCCGCTCTCCGAAGTAGATCATGTAAGGCTGATGGATCAGGTAAAGTCCGTAAGACCACATCCCCACGTAGGTGATCGCTCTTTCGATCCGCGCAAAGCGGCGCGCGCTCCAGGCGAGATTCGCCAGAATCACGAAGAGCCCGGTGCCGATCAGCCCGTCGGTTAACGTGTACGCCAGCGGCGAGCCGTAACTGTAAAGCCCGGCCGTATAGGTCGCGGCGCCGGCCGCCAGCCCGCCCCAACTGAAGAGACGCCGGTCAACGCGAGCGCGATCCCGCTGATACCAGACCGCGAGCGCCATCCCGAGCGCGAATTCCCATAGCCGGCAGCCGAAGAATGCGCCGAGCAGATAGTAGCCGGAGGTGTGCAGCACGAAGAGCAGGACGTAGCGGCTAACGACGGTTTCCGCGACGCACAGCGTGAGAAACCAGCCCGCGCCCACCCGCCGCATCAGGCTGAACAGCAGAGGGAAAACCACGTAGAGCTCGAGGATTAACCCGAAGTACCACCAAGCCGGATTCAGATAGTAGAAAATGTAGTAGATCGGCACGACGCGATCGCCCAGAAAACTCAGCACGAAGCGATAGTCGATCGGTTCGAGGCGCGCCTGGAAGGGCGAAAGCAGATAGAGCAGATGCGCCGCCCAGTACATCGGGAACAGCCGCACCAGGCGTGAGCGATACCATCCGCGCCAGCCGCCGCGCGGTCCGCCGCTGCGCGCCAGCGAGTAGCTCAGCCCGAAACCGCTCATCACGATAAAGACGCCGACTGCGTGAAAGCCGACGCCCGCAACCGCAGCGAAGATCGCTTGACCCACTCGCGCGATTAGCGCGCCCGCCGACTGCGGATCGGCCTGACGGAGGAAGCGCGCGAAGTAATGAGACTCGAGCGGCGAGGGCAGCCGCCGGTTAAGGTAGGCCTCGAAGCCGTGGAAATAAGCGATCCACAAGATGGCGAGGCCCTTAATGCCGTCGAGCCAGCGGATCCGTACCACGCTCGCCGATCCGGCCGGCGTCGTCGGCGCGCTGACTTCCCGCCCGCCGCTCAGTTCAGTTCCTTGCTGCTGTAATCGAGAATTCGCCGCGCGACGATCAGCAGATTGATCTGCTGCGTACCCTCGAAGATGTCGTTGATCTTCGCGTCGCGCATCCACTTTTCGACGAGCTGGCTGCGTGAGTAGCCGAGCGGCCCGAGCAACTCGACGGCCTTTTGTGTAATCAGCGTGACCGCGCGCCCCGCCTTCGCCTTGGCCATCGAGGCTTCGAGGCTGTTGCGCATTCCAGCATCGAGCATCCAGGCCGCCCGCCAGGTCAGCAGGCGCGCCGCCTTGAGCTGCACCTCCATCTCCATGAAGTCGCGCTCGAGCGCGCTCAGCCGTCGTGGTGAGAGCCCATAGCGAACCTCAATCTTCTGCTCGTCGAGGAAATCGCGGACGAAATCCAGCGCCGCGCGGCCGACCCCCAACGCCATCGCCGCGACGATCGGACGGGTCGCGTCGAAGGTCGCCATCACGTCCTTGAAACCACCGCCTTCACCCCTGACTTCAGCGCTCCCCAACAGATGGTCCGCCGGCACGCGGCAGTTGTCGAAGGTCAGCATCGCGGTGTCGGAAGCGCGGATACCGAGCTTGTTCTCGACCCGCACGACGGTCATGCCGGGGGTGTTGTGCTCGACGACGAAGGGCTTAATCGCGGCGCGGCCGACCTTGCGGTCGAGCGTGGCCCAGACCACGACGAAGCCCTCGGACTTTTCGGCCGCCATTTGGCCTGAGGTGCAGAAAATCTTGGTCCCGTTGATCACATAGTGATCGCCGTCGCGCATCGCGGTGGTGGTGACCGCCGCCGAGTCCGAACCGCAACCCGGTTCCGTGATCGCCATCGCGCCCCACTTCGGCTTGCCTTCGCGAAAGCGGCACAGAAAGCGTTCGCGCTGCTCCGGGCTGCCCGCCGCCGCGACCGCGGCGCCGCCGAGTCCGCCGCCGGGAATCGAGATGAAGAGTCCGGCATCGCCCCAGCATAGCTCCTCTGCTGTGATACAGGTGACCAACGTGCGTGTATTCGAGATCGTGCCAGTTGTGGGATCCGCCGGTTTGTCGGCGGCGTTGGACTCCCCGGCCGTGGCGCCGGCGCTCTGCAGCGACCACATCGTCGCCCAGAACTGGCGCGGCTCGACATGCTCGTTCTCGTCGTATTCGCGCGAGATCGGCCGCATCATCTGCGTGGCCGCCACGTGGTACATCTTCGTCAGCTTGAGCGCCTGGGGTTCGAGTTCAAAATCGATCATCAGTGCTGTCCTTTTTCCTTCGCGTCACGCCGTCGCCAGCCCTTCGAGCACGCCGAAGCAGCGCGCGTTGCGCAGCCACAGCTCGACCGGATGTTCGCGGATATAACCGTGGCCGCCGAGCACTTGGAGCGCGTTGTCAGCGATCGCCAGGCACGACTGCGCCGCGTAATTGCGCGCCTGCGAACTTTCCTTCAGCGCGTTGTCGCCCTTGTCGAGCCGCGACGCCGCGTCCCAGACCAGCAGCCGCGTGGCGTCGAGTTCGATCGCCATCTCGGCGAGCATGAAGGCGATCGCCTGCTTGGTCGCGATCGGCACGCCGAAAGCCTTGCGCTCCTTCGCATAGGCCCGTGCATAGTCGTATGCCGCGCGCGCGACACCGACCGCCATCGCCGCCATCGCGACCCGCGACTGGCTCAACTGCCGAGTGAAATTGATCCCGGACTCGCCGCCTAGCCGCGCCTCCGACCCGACGCGGCAATCCGTCAGTTTCATCTCGAAGGTCTCGAGCGCCTTGAGCCCCATGTTCTTTTCGCGCGCCGAGACGGCAAGTCCTGCAGTGTTGCGCGGCACGATGAACGCATCGACACCCGCGTAGCCCTTCTCGCGATCCGTGGCCGCATAGATCAGCATCGACGCGGACTGCGCGGCCAGCGGGACGTAACACTTGTCGCCGTTCAGAATGAAGCCGCCGCCGTCGCGCCGCGCCGTCGTCTCCATCAGCGACGGCTCGAAGTCGAATCGCGGCTCCATCAGGGCGGCGCTGGCGGGAACGAAGGCGTCTACCGCGAACTGCGGCAAAAATTGCGCCCGCTGCGACGGCGAGCCGGCTTCGATCAGCGGATAGGCGAGCAGTTGCGGCGCCAGCATGTGCATCGCGATCGCGAGGTCGCCGTAGGCCAGCTCCTCGACCGTGATCGCGCCGGTCACGGCCGAACGGGCGTCGCCGTAGCCGCCGAACTCCTCCGGAATTGCGCCGCGCACCAAGCCCAACTCCCAGCCTTTGGCAATTAGGGCAAGCGGGATCGTGCCGGATTCGTCAGCAGGCCGCGCCGCCGGGCGGATTTCCTCGATCGCGAAGGCCGCGACGGTCTCGCGGATCATCTTCTGCTCGTCACTGAGATCGAATCCGATCATTTATTTCTTCACACTCCGCTGACTTCGCACCGGATCAATTCTAAAGTATTGCTTTAATTATTTCGCAGGCTCTTCCGGTTCGCGATATAGCCGCACGTGCTCGCGCGAGCGCTTGTACTTCCGCTCATCCTCGACGACGCGCGTTGGCGGTGCGAGCGGCTTGCGCAGCTTGCGGATCAGCCGCTTGGTCGAAATGCTCTTCGCCGGCGGTTCCTTCGGAGACTTGGCGGGCACGTGTGATCACCGCGTCAGGCCGATAAAACTCATCTGCAGGCCGCTCGGAGCTCCAGACGCGCGGCGCGAGAAATAACGATCGTTCGCGCATTTAGTACACGGTCCGCTCTGCAGAATCCGCGCCGGATTCACGCCGCAATCCGCCAACTGCTCGGCGACGATCCCGCGCAGATCGAGAAACGCCTTGCTCGGCGAGCCACGTCGCGTATGACGCGGCGCGCAAGGAATCTGATCCGCGAAGCGCGCCGCCAATTCCTCATCGACCTCGAAGCAGCAGCTACTGATTGCCGGACCGAGCGCCGCGGTGATCGCGCCGGCCCGCGCGCCGATCGCCGTCATCGCACGAACCCCGGCGGCCGCGATATTTGCGAGCGCCCCGCGCCAGCCGGCGTGGAGCGCGCCGACGACGCCATGCTCAGCGTCGGCCAGCAGGATCGGCACGCAATCGGCCGTGAAGATGCATAGCGCGATCCCGCGCTCGTGCGTTACCGCGCCGTCGCCGGTCGCGCGCGCGCTGCCATAGTCACGACCTATAGTCCGGACTTCGATCCCGTGGACCTGCTGCAGGAGTGCGGGTGCCATCGCCGGGTGGGCCGCCTGCCAGCGCCGCCAGTTCTCCGCGACCGCAAGCGGATCGTCGCCGACCCAGCGCGCGAGATTGAACGAGCGATACGCGCCGACGCTCACCCCGCCGCCGCGATTCATGAAGCCGTGCGTGATCGCCGGGAGATCCAGCGGTACAAGCGTACCCGCCGGTGCGTTGAAGTTGCGGTCAAGGTGCGCGGAAGCCATCGCGGTTGTCTGAATCAGCAAGGATAAACTATACTCGGGTGTTTGGGAATTTCACTTTTTACCGTCTAACTGTCATCTGAGCGAGGCCCATGAACGGCTATCAGTACCTGGTGCGGCGCAACCGGTTGATCTTTGAACTCGACGACGCCGTCCGCAAACTTAGCGACCTGCCGGAGCCGGAGCGCGTCGCGGGCACCCGCAGGCTCGAGGCGCAGTTCGATCTCCGCTTGCGCCAGCTCTACACCGAGGTTGCCGGCGAGTACCCGGGCGAACGCAAGATCAAAGCGCGCCCGATTGACGATCCGCGCTGAAGCGGACCCGGCAGCAGAGTTTTGGAGCGCTCGATCAGTATCCGCGGAGCGCGCACCCACAACCTCCGCAATATCTCGCTTGATATTCCGCACGGGCGGCTGACCGTCGTCACCGGCGTTTCCGGCTCGGGTAAGTCGAGCCTGGTCTTCGATACGCTCTACGCCGAGGGTCAACGGCGTTACGTCCAGAGTCTCTCGACCTATGCGCGGCTCTTTCTCGAGCGCATGGACCGGCCCGACGTCGATTCGATTACCGAAATTCCACCGGCGCTCGCGCTCAAGCAGAAGAACACCATCAAGAATGCGCGCTCGACCGTCGGCACTGTCACCGAGATCAGCGACTACCTGCGCATCCTGTTCGCGGCAGCCGGGCGGACGATCTGCCCGCAATGCAAAGTCGAGGTGACGTGCGACACTATCGAGAGCGCCGCGTCCCGCCTGCTCGCGCGGCCGGGTCTTTACATCGTGCTCGCACCCTTCGCGCTCGGTTCGCGCTCACTCGCTGAAGCCGCGGCCAACCTCGCCGCCAACGGTTATCACCGCCTCTATCGTCGCGACGAAGTTTTCAGTATCGAAGATTTCCTCGCGAGCCCCAACGGTGCGCTTCCGTCAGCGCTCGACGTCGTCATTGATCGCGTCAGTGTCACCGCTACCGCCGGCGCCGAGCGCCTCCGCGAGGCGCTCGAAAAGGCCTTTATTCTCAGTGCGGGACGCGCACGCGCGATCGCGGTCGCTCGGGTCAACGGCGACACGACGCCGTCGGCCGTGCTCGAATTCGATCGTCGCTTCAACTGCTCGAACTGCGGAACTGCCTATCCCGAGCCTACCGCGGCGCTCTTCTCCGCCAACAGCCCGCTCGGCGCCTGCGCGGAATGCGAAGGCTT
>DATGHL010000025.1 GCA_035308025.1 Candidatus Binataceae bacterium | reverse complement strand
GGCCTTCATCACCCACGCGGCGTCGCTGCGTCAGAGTTTCCTCCATTGCGCAATATTCCTGACTGCTGCATCCCGTAGGACTCTGGGCCGTGTCTCAGTCCCAGTGTGGCTGACCATCCTCTCAGACCAGCTACCCGTCTTAGCCTTGGTGAGCCGTTACCTCACCAACTAGCTGATAGGGCGCGGACCCCTCTTGCAGCGATAGCTTGCAGGAGCAGAGGCCATCTTTTACCTCAGCGAGCGAACTCGCCGTGGTCATATCCGGTATTAGTCCGTCTTTCGACGGGTTATCCCGGACTGCGAGGCAGGTTGTCCACGTGTTACTCACCCGTGCGCCGGTTTACTAGCCGGATTGCTCCGACTTTCTCCCACGACTTGCATGTCTCAGGCACGCCGCCAGCGTTCGTTCTGAGCCAGGATCAAACTCTCCATTTAAGCTCATTATCGCAACCGATTGGCGCGGCTAAGGCGCCAGAAACCGGTGGATTGACCGCTATCAAAACCCGAAAAAATCGGACGGGCATCGGATCGCTATCGCGTTATTGCTAACGCCGCTTGCCGACGCGCTCGCGCGCGTCGCTAGCGTCCTCCCGCCGCCCAATTAAAGGCATGCACTACTATTCAGTTTTCAAAGAACCGGCCCTCGCAGGGCGAAAGACCAGATTATCGCCAACGTCCGATGCGTGTCAATCAAACTGGCGCGTTTGATCGCAGACCCGCGTTGTGCGCGGCGACGATATATTTCTTACGGTGCGGCGCGCCAACAGTGGCATCGCTTTCGCGAGGCCTTGTCCCGAGAGACCTGTCCCGAAAAGTGGTCCCGAAAACCGGGGTCTGGACGGGGTTGGAAGCGCAGCGAGCGACCATACTGATCAATCCGGCGACGCGATGCAAGCCCTTACGGAAAGAAAATTTCGGGCGCGTGACAATTTATCCACAGGGGTGCAAGCACAGAATGACAGCGGCGGACCGCGCCAGTATGTTGGCCGCTAGCGAAGAACGGTGGCCGCGAGAGGGGTTGGATGGCGCTGCCGGACGAACGCTTGAGCGGAATAATCAAGAGTCTGGCGCGGCGGCCGGGTCACGAGCCGGTGCACAGCGATATTCGCGAGCTCCTGATCAATCCTCTTGGCGGGCCGGCGAATGAGATCACGCTTGAGGGGAGTCTGACTGAGGTGCGCGGGCGCGTCGATGCGCTGGGGGCGCGCACGCGCTTTGAATTCAAGAGCGATCTGCGCGATGAGTCAGCAACGCGGGCTGCCAGGCTCGGCGCGGTATTTGATCCCGATTTTGGGACACTGTGGAGAAAAAAGGCGTGGCGTCTGGCAATCAAGATTCAGGTGTCAATCGGACAAAACCTGACCGTTGGAAAAGCGACATTAT
Organism: Candidatus Binataceae bacterium; assembly: GCA_035308025.1. NCBI lineage: Bacteria > Candidatus Binatota > Binatia (SeqCode) > Binatales (SeqCode) > Binataceae (SeqCode) > Binataceae bacterium (SeqCode). The sequence continues at coordinate 8,418 of DATGHL010000025.1, read as the reverse complement.
CCGGTCCGTCGATATGTATAACGATTGGTTCATGAAGTTCGCGCCCTCCGCGTACCGCGAAACACGAATAAAGGCGACCAGGGACGTCGAATCTACATTGGCGAAGACTGCAAACCTGAGCGATGTGAGCTCGGCGCTGCTGCTTCGCGAGCCGGGGGTGTTGCCGACGCTGCGGATGTCGGCATGTCCACCGCTCGCGGTTGACCGGCTGATCGGACTCGCGGGAGTTTCGCGGAACCTGGTCGGCTGCATGGAGGAGGGCAAGCTTCCCCGGCGCATGAGCTCGGCTTCACTAGAGGGTGACCTTGAAAAGATTGCGAAGATTGTCGGGCGGATGGCCGATCGCGATATATTTGTCTGGCTGGGTCGCGGCGGGAGACCGGCCGGAGCGGAAATACACCGCGCAGCAACAGTGGTTGCTGACAGACTGTGCGGAGCCATCGCCAACCCGATCATCCGCAACGCACAGGAGAAGCGGCAGCTCGAGACCATCGCGGCCTGGCTGACGAAGCGCGGCTATAAACCTCTGCCAGCGAAAATCAGCTTCGATGCGATGCCGCCTGGCACGTTCAGCTTCCGCACGAATGTGGCTGTGAAACTGCAAGGGACTGGTTCGACAATCAACATTCCAGTTGACACGGTCATAATGCCGAAGAGAGGTAAGACTGGAGAGTTGCCCCTCATGATCGAGGCAAAGTCGGCGGGCGATTTCACCAACGTTAACAAGCGTCGAAAGGAAGAAGCGATCAAGATGAGCCAATTGCGCTTCACCTATGGCGCGAGCGTGAGGTTCATCCTGTTTCTATGCGGCTATTTCGATAGCGGCTATCTTGGATACGAGGCGGCGGAGGGTATCGATTGGGTCTGGGAACACAGAATCGCGGAACTCGCTGAATTTGGAGTCTGAGATGGATACGGTAACGGCTATCGAGAAACGGCGGGTCGCGATGCAGAAAAGGCTGGATGCGAATAAAACGCAGACGGCGCGAAACCGCCTCGGGCAATTTGCGACGCCTGCGCTCCTTGCCTCGGACATATTGGTCTATGCGGGCAAGTTATTAGCCGAAAAACAGCCGGTGCGATTTCTTGATCCAGCGCTCGGAACGGGATCCTTCTATGCAGCGCTTCTGCAACATTTACCCTCCAGCCGCGTCAGCGCAGCTTACGGAATCGAGATCGACGCGCACTACGCCAATGCTGCGCGTGAGCTCTGGCGCGATCGTGGCCTGGAGGTCGAACTGGGCGATTTCACGATGTTGAAACCGCCGCCCGCAAACGAGCGGTTCAATTTAGTCATCTGCAATCCCCCTTATGTGCGCCACCATCATATGAGTGTGCAGGAAAAGGTCCGCCTACAGTCGGCCACATTCGGGGCCTGTCACGTCAGGATGGCCGGTCTGGCCGGTCTCTATTGTCACTTTCTTGGTTTGGCGCATGCGTGGATGGCCGATGGCGCTATTGCGGGGTGGCTGATCCCGAGCGAGTTCATGGATGTTAATTATGGCGGACCGGTGAAGCGTTACCTGCTAAATGAAGTGCAGCTTCTCCGCATCCATCATTTCGACCCAAAGGATCTTCAATTCGGCGATGCCCTGGTGTCATCTGCGGTGGTTTGGCTTAGGCATCGCCGGCCGGATCGCGATCATCGGGTGGAACTGAGTTACGGCGGCACGCTGTGCCGGCCCACGTATTCTCGGAAGGTCTCAGGCGCGGTCTTGCAGGGCGCCCGGAAATGGACGGGCTTAGCCGCAGGCGACGTGCGCAAGGCGGCGGAGGGGTTTCGGCTGCGCGACTTTTTCTACGTCAAACGCGGCCTTGCGACCGGTGACAACCGGTTTTTCATTCTTTCCCGCGCAGAAATCGAAGCGCGCGGGCTGCCCCGCCAGTTCTTCACGCCGATTTTGCCCGGGCCACGATATTTGCATTCGGACATAATCGAGGCAGAGACCGACGGAACGCCAAAGGTTGAAAAGCAACAGTTCCTGCTTGATTGCCGGTTACCAGAAGACGTCGTTTTGAGAGAGTTTCCGCAACTTTGGTCGTATCTCGAGACCGGCAGACCAACAGTGTCGGAGACTTATCTCTGCAGCCGCAGAAATCCTTGGTATGCTCAAGAACGCCGTCCGCCTGCACCATTCGTTTGCACCTACATGGGCCGGAATCTATGCAAGCGAAAAAAGCCGTTTCGATTCATCTTGAACTGGTCAAGGGCGACTGCCGCGAATGTATATTTGTTGCTCTATCCAGTTCCAGCGCTCGTAACGGCCATGGAGAAGGATCCTGGGCTCGCTCGGCAGATGTGGGAGTTCCTTGATTCGATTCCAGCCGAAACTCTTTTGGGAGAGGGACGGGTTTACGGTGGCGGACTTTACAAAATGGAGCCGAAAGAGCTGGGGAACGTGAGGGCCGACGCAATCGCCGGGCTCTTACCCAGAGCTACCGCTTTGCCGCGGCAGGGCGAGATGTTTCGCGAGCACACGGCGTAAATTGTTGAGAGGTGCGCGGGCGCGCCGGGGGGAGGTTCGCGGGGAGCGGCCTAACTTTCGGCTGCTGGGGTAGTGTCGAACGGGTCGATGCCGAGGAGGGCAGCGCGCATCCGCTCGGCGGTCTCGGGGGTGAGGCCGCCGCTGCGCTCGAGCGCCGCGACTTCGCCGGCAGCGGCGCGGCGCTGAAGCTCGAGGCGGTCCTGGGCCTCGGCGAGCCAGCGCTGGTGGGCGATGGTAGTGCGGCTGAGATCGCCGATAGTGCGGGCGAGACGCGCGAGATCGCTATGTTTGATCGGTTCGTCGGTGTCGATCAGCATCGTGAGGAGGCGGCGCTGCACCAGGCTGACGAGGGCCTCGGTCACCGCGCCATCGTCGCCGGCGGCGGCTGCGGCGAGGGTGTCGGCGTGATCGGTGGCGGCCGCCCGCAGCTCCATTTGCCGGGCGAACTTCCTGCCGTAACGATTGACGGCGCCGCGCGAGAGGCGGAAGCCGAGTTCGTTGAGCCACCTGGTCAGGCCGTCATAATCGGTGAAGCCGTTGTCGACGAGGCGCTGTTCGAGTTCGAGGCGGGTGGCGCGGGGAAGCTGGGTAATGACGGTGGAGCGAACGCCCATCAGAGTTACTCCGCGCGGGCGGGAGGCGTGGACGCGGCGGCGCAGCGTTGCGCCGGACTCGGAGAGAGGGGCGGCGGCGCAGCCGGGGGCTGCGCGCCGCGCGGGGGAGGGGCTGGGTTCGAGGCAGGGGTCATGGTGGGAGAGCGGGCGGGTTCGCGGCAGCGCCCTCGCGGCGCGTGAGGCAGTCTCGCTGAATCCGGGTGAGGCGGAAAGGGTGAAATATTTCAGTCGGCGCGCGGGGCGCGCGCCGGCGAGGGTCGGGAGACGAGCTGTTTTGGGTGGCTGCACGGGCTGGGCTATCAGATTTCGCGCGGCGCGATCAACCTTCGCTACGGCCGCTCGTTCGAGCGGCATGGCGAAGGTTGTGACTCGGGAGGCTGGCGAGGCGGAGGGTGGTTCGGAGCATTCTGACGATCCGGAAAAGTCTGTCGCGTAATTTTTTACGCGTAATTCCTGTCGCGAAATTCGATCCTCGGGCAAGCGCGGCGGCGAAACATTTGTTTCGCCGCCGCGCTCTGCTATGGAAGGGCGAAGGCGAAGCCTAGAGCCTTCGCCGGCAGGAGGCGCAGTGATGGATCGGCTCAAAAATAAGGTGGCGCTGATTTCGGGCGGGGCGCGCGGGCAGGGGGCGGCGGAGGCGCGGCTGTTCGTGCGCGAGGGCGCGAAGGTCGTGATTGGTGACGTGCGCGATGATCTCTGCGGCGCGACCGCGGACGAGATCAACGGCCAGGCGGGCGGCAAGCAGGTCAAGGCGGTCCATCTGGATGTGACGCGAGCGGCCGATTGGCGCGGCGCGGTCGACGCCTGCGCGAGCACGTTCGGAGGACTCGACATCCTGATCAACAATGCCGGGATTTTTAATATGTCGGGGCTCGAGGAGACCAGCGAAGAGCTGTGGGACTCGATCGTCAATATAAACCAGAAGGGCGTCTGGCTCGGCATGAAGGAATGCGTCGCGGCGATGCGCAAGCGCGGCGGCGGCGCGATCGTCAATATCTCGTCGGTGGCGGGACTGACCGGGTCGACGGGCTCGACCGCCTATCACGGGACCAAGGGCGCGGTGCGGCTGCTGACCAAGGCCGCGGCGGTGCAATATGGTCCGGAGCAAATCCGGGTGAATTCGGTCCATCCGGGGATTATCAATACGGAGATGGTCGATATCATTCCGAGGGCGATGCGCGAGGGCTTCGGTGCGATAGTGCCGCTGCGGCGCGAGGGCACGGCGGAGGACGTCGCGAAGCTGGTGCTGTTCCTGGCGAGCGACGATTCGTCGTACTGCACCGGCGCGGAGTTCGTCGTGGACGGGGGGCTGACGGCGATCTGAGAAGGCTTTGCGCCGCCGGGGACGCTCCGTTAATTAAGAATCGTAACGCAGCTCGCGGACTCGCCTGCTCGCTCCGCACAGCCGCCGCGCTCCGCTAATGTTCTTGACAAATTTCGGGTTTGCGGTCTATCGTCGATATTGAGAATAATTCTCATTGTCAGAAAGGCTGACGTAACTAAGCGCATGGCGACGGCGACTGCCCTACCCTATTTCCTCTATTCCTCGGGGATTCTTTTCCGCGAGGGCCTTGAAGCCATGCTGGTGATTATCGCGCTGGTCGCGGGCGTGCGACAGGCTGGGCAGCTCGCGCGGATCCGCGATATCTATTTTGGGGCGGCGGCGGCGATTCTCGCGAGTCTGGGGTTGGCCTGGGCGGTGCAGCATCTGCTGGCGGACAATACCAGCGATACGCTCGAGGGGGTCTTCCAGCTCTTCGCCGCGGCGACGCTGGTTTACGTCAGCTCGTGGATGACGGCGAAGACGCAAGCGCATCGCTGGAAGGGGTTTATCGCGGCCAAGGTCGAGGCGGCGCGGCGGAGCCGCGGGCCCTCGATCGCGCTAGCGGCGACGGCATTCCTGGCGGTGATGCGCGAGGGCGCCGAGACGATCGTTTTCTTTCAGGCGTTGCTCGCGGGCGCGACGGAGAGCGTCGAGCGCCATGCGGTATTGATCGGCGTAATCGCCGGGGCGGCCGCGCTGGCGGTGACGTTCGTCGCGCTGCGCAAGCTGACCTACATGATCCCGATAGGCGCGGTTTTCTCGGTGACCTCGATTTTGCTCTATGCGATGGCGGTGGTCTTTACCGGCCAGGGGGTCGCGAGCTTTCAGGAATCGGGCGTGGTCAACGCGACGTTCGTGAGTGGCGTCCCGACCGTGGCGATGCTCGGGTTATATCCGACGGTGCAGACGCTGGCGGCCCAGGCGGTGCTGCTGCTGCTGGCGCTGGGCGCGCTATTTCGTCCGGCGCTGTGCAGAGTCAATGGCGCGGCGCAGACCGATCCGTCGGCGCATGCAACCTGATTCCTCGCCGCACTCGCGCCTGGCTCTTCGCTCCGCGCAGGAGCGCTCCGCTACTCAAGAGCCTTAACGCAGCTCGCAGACTCGCCTGCTCGGCGCGAGGCGTTTCGCTGAGGCGCGCGCGAGAATGACATAGAGGGGCGTTAGCATCCCGAGCAACTGGCGGCGGCTACAATACGAGGCGGGGATGGAGCGCGGAGACGTCAAGGGCGCTATTAGTTGGTCCAAAAAATCAGTCCGATCAGTTCGCGCCTTGACGCAGCATCGGGATTTGGCGGCTACAACTCTCCTCCCGACAATCCAGCTCACGATTTCCGAAGAACAGCCAGAGTAGAGCCAAAGTCGAGTGCTGAAAGTTTTATAACAAAAGTTATTGGCGCTCTATTCGTGGGAAAACTGGTGACCCCTGCGGGATTCGAACCCACGGCCCCAAGATTAGGAACCCCGCGATGACGCGGGAAGATGGCGACGAATCGCAACTTTTCGAGCCTTTTCAAGCCCTTTCGCGCAAGTGACTCCTGGTCATCAGACCAGTTGAAACCTATACCGTTCGATACGTCTGCCAAAGTCGCAGCCAAGTCAACTTTAAGGCGTCAGCTTTAAGTATCGGTCGAGATTTGCGCCAACCCCCTGATCAGCGGCGCAGTCGAAAAATCGTCACCGAACCCAGCCGGCACAAAGCGGTAATTCCTCCGCTCTCGAAGATTTCGAGAGAAACGAGCCCGTTGAGTCCGATCCATGCCCGATTGCCGTTCAGGCGAGCCAAAGTCGATCGAGCCAAAGTCAAAACACCACGTAAAACGCGCGCGTGGCGCGGTCACACCGAGGTGAATAAAATGACTGCGAACCCTTACGTTGGAGCGGCGGGAATGGGACGAGCGCTACGCCGACCTGGCGCTGGGCAAGCGTAACTGGCAGATAGCGGCGGCGGGGTCACTCGCGGTCGCGCTTGATCCTCGCCGCCGGCAGCGTCTGGCAGAGCGCCCGCAGCCGTTACATTCCGTACGTCGTCGAAGTCGAAGTCGAAAGCTCGGCTACGCGTTGACGATCCCGCAGCCGCTGACAGTCAGCGCAGTTCCCGACGTAGTCGCGCGGATCCAGGGCTACGAGATCGCCGCGTTCATCCGCAACGCACGAGCGGTCTCGAGCGATCCGCAGGTCGAACAGCAGCAGCTTAACGCACTACTTGCGCACGCGCGCGGCGCTGCCGATCGCTTCCTTGACGAGTACTACCATTCCGACGGTTTCAGCCATAACCCGTTCAAGCGCGCCGAGAAAACAAACTGTCGCGGTACAGATCGATTCGATTCTTCGCCTCTCGGACCGCAGCTATCAGGTGCGCTGGACCGAGATTACCCGCGATCTGAACGGCGTCAATCTCGGCGCGCCGACGCATTGGGAAGCACAGCTACAGAGCCAACTCATTCCGCCGAATTCCAACGACACGATCGTGACTAATCCGCTGGGCCTCTACGTCATGCAGATCAGCTGGACGCAACAGGCTCAGTAGCGCGGCGAGGAGGGCGAGCGATGAAGAATATCGCAATTGGTTTGGTGATTGGCGGAGCGGTGCTGAGCGCCTGCAGCAATCAAACGCCGCCGCCCGGAGCGCAATTATTAGCGCAGCAGCCGGGCGAAGTGCGGACGGCGATCAAGCAGCATCAGGCGAACGACAGATGGCCGGTTTATCGCACCGCAGTGCGCGTGCTTTATCCCTACGCCGACGGCGCTGAACCAACGGTCGATTGTGCGCCGCTGCGCACGACCGCTTTGCAGCTGCAGCCGGGCGAGACGATCACCGACGTGGCGCTCGGCGATTCCGAACGTTGGATGACGACGCCGGCGGCTTCTGGCGATCCGCGCAACGCCGTCCCGCATCTGGCGGTGAAGCCGCAGCTCCCCGGGCTCGAAACCAACCTGACGATCTACACCACGCGATGCGGTGATGGTCGCCGGTGTCGGGCGGGACCAGGACCGCGTAACGATTTCGTATACCGGTGAGATGAGGTGAGCGCCGTGCTGAAAGCGAAGCTGAACAACAATGCGGAAGAAGTCGATCAGGACAGTGACAACGAGCAGATCGGCGGCGAGCGCTTCAATCGTTTGCTCGGGCTGTTGGCAATCGCGATCGCGGTGATCGGTGGGACGGTGCTGGCGCTGGGCGTGGAGCGCTCCGGAATCAATCAAAAAGGCGCGGCGCAGAAGCTCATCGATGATCCGAACGCGGAGTCACGGGATCGCGGTGAAGTCGCCGATCTCGCGGCGCACGGCGCGACGCCACATCAGCCACCAATCGCGATGCCGGCCGAACCGATTGTGCCCATGGCGCAACCACCGCTTCAGCGCACCGCCCCCAAGCAACCGGGCCGCTTCGCGGCACGTACGGACCATACGGCTACGCAACCGAATCAATTCGCGATGGCGGGTGAAGTCGCGGGATCTGCTGCATCAAATCAGTTCGGCTCTCTCGGTCGGCAGATGGTCGGCAACGGCCTGAATCGATCTGCCACAATCGAGATTCGGCCCGGCTACGAATTCACGGTGATGGTAACCCAGAATCTCGCTTTCCCCGGACCTTACGGGAGCAGGGATTGCGGGTCCATCACCTGGCGAATCTCGGCGGCCTGATAGCTCTGGCCGGGCTCGATCTCGAACCGCCGGATTACCTGCTTGGGGCGCTCCTGAGCGTCGCGCAGGAGACGCGTCGGCTCTCGCCGAGCGAGCGTGAACGGGTCGCGCGATTGGGGCGAGTGAAACTCGATCAGCGGGCGACCGGCAAGCGGGCGTGGAAGTCGTGGCAACGAGCGCAGGATCTGCATGGCTGACGATGGATCTGTCAGGAATTTCGTGTTTGAGCCAGTGGTGGTGATTAGTCAGTAAGGATGAATCGGTCCTCGAATTGGATCGCCATCTGGGTCTTGGCAGCATGCCACGAAATTGGCGGATTTTTCCAGCGCGCCGGCACATTCCGTAGCAC
>DATGHL010000024.1 GCA_035308025.1 Candidatus Binataceae bacterium | reverse complement strand
GGGAAGGGGTTAGGGGTGGTCCGGACCGGTAAAATGGGTAACAGGTTAGACCGGTAAATGGGTAACAGGTAACGAGTCACGGCGGAGGTGAGCGCCGTGACTGGAAGCGGGACCTGTTGCATGAAGGAGAAGCAGAGATTCATCGCGGAGTATCGCAAGGGCGAGGAGACGATGAGCAGTTTGTGTCGGCGGTTCATGATCAGCCGCAAGACCGGCTATCAATGGGTGCGGCGCTTTGAGGGGCCGGGCGGCTGGGACGGACAAGCGAGCCGGAGTGGACGTCGAGCTTGGGTGATCACGCCGGCAGTGGCCGCGGCGATTGTGAAAGTGCGCGCGCAGTATCCGTTGGAAGGGCCGAAGAAGCTGGTGGTCCGTTTGACCCTCAAGCGGCGCCACCCGTCGGCCAGCGCGATCGGCGATTTTCTAAGGCGCAATGGTCTGGTCGCCAAGCGCCGTCGTCGCCGCCATCCGGTGCCGATGAGCGAGCCGTTTGCCGAAGTAACCCAACCCAACGATCTGCTGACGGTGGATCGCAAGGGCTGGTTCTGGACCAGGAACCATCGCAAGTGTGAGCCGCTGACGGTGATGGACGGCGCCAGCCGCTACCTTTTGTACAACCGGCACCTCAAGCCGGTCACCTACCAGCGGGTGCGCGCGATCTTCGCGCGGCTGTTCCGGCTGCACGGGCTGCCCAAGGCGATTCGCACTGACAACGGACCGCCGTTCGCAGCTATCGGTCCGGCGGGGCTGAGCAAGCTGGCAGTGTGGTGGATAAGACTCGGGATCAAGGTCGAGCGCATCGCGCCGGCTCATCCGGAACAGAACGGACGACACGAGCGGATGCATCTCACCCTCAAGCAGCATACCTGTGCGCCGGTGGCGCGCGACCTCAAAGCCCAGCAGCGGGTGCTCGAGCAGTTCCGCATCTACTACAACACCGATCGGCCGCACGAGGCGCTGGGACAAGTCACTCCGGCCAGCCTCTACTACCGATCGTCGCGGCCCTATCCAGCCAGGCTCGCCGAGCTGCGCTATCCGCCCGACTTCGAGGTGCGGCGGGTGCTCGGCAACGGCATGATTAAATGGCGCGGGCGCGCAATCTACATCAGCCAGGCACTCAGTGGCGAACTAATCGGCCTGGACACCGGCGCCGCGGAGGATCGCTGGCCGGCGTACTTCGCCACGCTGAGGCTCGGGGCGATCGATCTTGCGCGCGGCAAGCTAAGGTACGAGCCGCAGCCGCGCAACGCGCGGGCCAGCGAAAAGCACGCCGTCCCGCGCGCTGCTAAGCGTCTGCGACTCAGCTCCAGCAATCAAGGAAGCTCGCTTGCCCCGTCCGGCTGCTCGACTAAGCCAGGAGCAATTTTCCCGCCGCCCTCCAAGGCCAGTGAGAGGGCGGCGGAAAAATCGCCGCTAACATCTTCCACCAAAACTGTTACCCATTTTCCGGTTCAAAGTGTTACCCATTTACCGGTCGCACAGGGTTAGGTCGTCGGACAAGCTACGATCACGCGAAGACGATGCCCTCGCGCAACAATTTCACCTTCGTACTCTTCAGGCCGCAATCGGCGGGCAATATCGGCGCCGCCGCGCGCGCGCTCAAGAACATGGGCTTCGACGATCTCCGCCTGGTCGCGCCGGGCACGATGAATCAGCGCGAGGCAGTCGCGATGGCCGTACACGCGGACGACGTTCTCGCCGGAGCGACGACCTGGCCCGATCTCGCCTCCGCGCTCGCTGATTGCTCGGTCACCGTCGGCACCACCAGCCGCCGCGGCGGCTATCGCAGCACCGCGCAACCGCTTCGCGCCGCAGCGCTTGAGCTCGCGGCGCTCAGCCGCTCGAACAAGATCGCGGTAATCTTCGGGCGCGAGGATCGCGGCCTAACCAATCGCGAGCTCAAACTGTGCAATCGCCTGATTACAATTCCTACCGCGCCCGAATATCCGTCGCTCAATCTCGCGCAGGCGGTCGTCGTCGTCGCTTACGAGTTGATGATGGCGACCATCTCATCGGCCGCCCATTCCACCGCGCGCGAAT